>CP144818.1:0-5534 GCA_036689415.1 Candidatus Stammera capleta | reverse complement strand
TGTTTTATTAAGTTATTTTTATTTTATTTTTATTTTAATATTATATTATAATAAATTATGAATAAAAAAGAAGTAAAAAATATAAATATAATACCTCTTATAAGAGGTATTAATATATATAATATGTATAAAAAAAAAAATTTTATTAAAAATATTAAAATATATTTTAAATATATAAATAATATTAAAATAATGTTAAGATATAAAGAAAAAATAAAAAATAAATTATTTATTAAGTTAATTAAAATATGTTATATTAATAATATTAATATAACTATAAATTTTAAATTTTATAATTTTAAAAAGAAAAAAATAATTAAATATGTTAAATATATAAAATATGTAAAAGTATTTATTAAAAGTATAAAAAATATAAAAAAAATTTTTATAAATATTAATTATCAATGTAATAATATATATAAATGATATAATTTTTATAAAGAAATTATATTTTTATGTAAATGTAAAAAAATAAATAATATAATTTTTATTAATTATTTAAATAAATTTAAATATTTAAATAATATAATTTTATTAAAAATAGTAAAATTATTTAAGATTTATATTAATAAAAAAATATTTTTATTATTATCTTTATATAAAAAGATATTTAATGTTAAAATTAAAGTTATACAATTAATAAACTGTATTTTAAATAAAAATATTTTTTTAGTATTAAGTGAAATAAATAATTTATATGATATAGAATATATTTTGTATTATACTTATATTAAAAAAATAGGTTGATGAATAACTCCAAAAAAATATAAATTTTTTAAGAAAAAAAATAAAAAGAATAAACTTTTAAATTTTTCTTCTATTTTATATTTAAAAAATGGGATAAGACAAACATCTATAAAAGATATCTTAAAACCCTTAAATAATTAAGGGTTTTAAGATAATTTATCTTACTTTATTTAATCTTTTTCTTTAAAGAATTTATTTATTTATTTTCTTATAGGACAAGTATTTCCAGTAGCATTTTCTTCTAAATTTCCTTTAGAAGTAACATTATCCATTTTTATTATAGAACCTTTTTTAATACTTACATTAGAAAATGTAACTTCAATATTATTACCTTTTAAACCATTGAAAATAAAATTACCTGGTGTTAAAACTTTTATTGATTCAAAATGTATATCTTTAAATTGAGGTATTTTGTTTCCTTTAGCATTTTTATTGTAAAACATATCTAAATATATAGGATTTTTAACATCTTTTATACATATATTTTTGTATGTAATAGAATTTACTAAACCACCTTTAGATATATCACTTTTAATACGTAGACCACTAGTTGTTCCATTCATAGATAAACCGTCTACTAAAACATTATTTACTTTTCCTAATGTTTCGCTACCTATAGACATTCCATGACCTTTACCAAAATTATTATTTATTATTGATACATGTGATGTAGGGCCATTTGAAGCTTTTATAGCTATATTATCATCTCCAGTACTTATATATGAATGAGCTACAGTAACATTAGTTGATGATCCTGGATCTATACCATCAGTATTACGAGCATCAGCTGGAGTATTTATATTTACATTTCATGCTGTAATTCCATTAACATTATTTGTAGAAACATGAAAATTAGGAGAGTTTTTTAAGGATATTTTATATAAAGTAAAATTTTTTGAATTTTTTATTACAATAAGTCTAGGTACATTTTGTGATTGTTTTTTTTCTTGAGCTTCACTAGCTAAATTTCACCATGTTTTTGTAGTACCTTTCATTACTGAATTACCTTGACCATCTATAATTCCTTCTCCATATATACCTATATTTTCAGAATTATTTGATGATATAAAAGGATTACATGATTTTCCTATATTATCTAATTTACCACATTTTTTATTTCCATTATCATATAACTTAGGATCGGGTATAGCTGATAATATAGTACCTTTATTAATTAACAAACCACCATTTGATGGTATATTAATTGGACCTGAATAAAAATGAAAATTTTTATTATCAGATTTTAATTCTACTACTTTTTTTTGTTTAGCACAGGTATCTATTGATTTTTGAATTAAGCTAGTATTATTTTTATTATTAGCTTTTAATACAATACAACTTGAAGGATTTACTGGTTCTTTAATATTACGTGTATCTCCAGAAGCTATAGCTGTATTTATAAATAAGATACTCATCAAAATTAAATATATACTTTTTTTCATACTGTAATCCTATATAATTTATTTAATAAAGTAAGTGTTAATATATTTTTTATATATTTTATATTTAGAATAATTATATCATAAGAATATAAAAAATAAATATTTATTTTATGTATTTATAAAATATTTTATGTATAATAATATAACGAATAAATACATTATATGGGGTTATGGGGTGTGAAATATTTGTTTCTTTAGAATTTAGTTCTTTACTTAATTTAATATGTGGTATATATATATTATAATTAATATGGGGTTATGGGGTGTGAAATATTGTATTTTATTTTTTTAAATTTAATATATAAGGATGGTTATTTATAATTCTTAAACCTGTTTTTAAAATACTTATATTTATTTTAGGATAATATAAAAATATATATTTTAATTTTTTTATAAATTCTATTTTAAAATTATATAAACCTTCATTAGAATTTTTATAATTAAATCCAAATTTATATTTTAGTTTTTTTCAAGATATTGTTATAGGTTTTTTATTTTTTATTATTTTTATTTTTCAAGTTAATCAAATATATATATCTAAAGCTAGTGGTGATCTTGTATTTTTTATAATTTTAAGATTTATTTTTAAGGAATTATTTTTAATATTTTCATAAAATTGTTTTGATAAAGATATATTACTTTTTCAAAATCTGTTTCTTTTTTTAAAAAAGAAAGAAGCATTATTTATAATATTTAAATTTTTAAATTTATATATATTATTATTTTTATATACTATTGATATAGTAGAATTAAATAATCTAATAATTTGATTTTTAATTCTATTTATTGAACCATTTTTACCTCCAGTTGGAGTAAATCCTAGTTTTTTAAAAAATTCATTTTGAGATTTACCTAAGTAAATTATTGGAGATTTTTTTAATTTAGCTTCAGTACATAATCATATAATTATAATTCTTGGTATTTTCCCGTAAGGGAGACCGTAATTTGGATCAGATATAATTTTTAAAGAACTATATTTAGTATTTTTTTTAAAAAAATAATTATTTACATTAGAATGAGGAATTAAAGTACTAATTAAAAAATTATTTACATATCCAACAAATTTATTTTTATTTTCTTTTTTTTTTTTATTATTTTTTTTTTTAATCATATATTTTTTTTAAATAAAATATTATAAAATATATTGCAATTTAATAATTAATAATATATATTTTATATATATACTTTTTTTTTAATAGAGATAGTTTTAATTTATTTAATAATTTAAAAATTAATTTTTAAATTTATATTTTTTAAAAATATTAAATTTATTATTATAATTTTATTTATAAGTTTAATAATATATTATTTTATTTATTTTTTAAATATTATATTAAAAGTAATTTTTAAATTTATATTTATTATTTTTTATTTATATATTTTTCTTTTAAATTTATCTTTTATTCCAGATTTTCTATAAAAGTAAGTGTTTATTTTATCTCTTCATTCAATAGAATGAAGATATTGTTTTTTTAATCTTTTTTTAACATTTTTAAATATATTTTTTTTTATATAAAATTTTATTTTATTTCATAATTTTATTCATTTATAAATATTATTTACTCCTTCAAAGTGAGTATTATATATATATTGTATAATAGAAAATTTATTTTTTTTAAGTTTAAATTTATATGGTAAATTATGAAAAAATAATAGTAATTTTTCTGGACATTTTTTTGGATTATTAAATTTTATAAAATTTTTTTTAAAATATTGTTTTACAAAATTTGATCCATTTGATGTTCTATCATATCCTATATTATATCTATTAGAATTATGATATATACCATTATTAATATATTCATATCCATCTACATTTATTTTATAATTAGATATTGGATTAACCATACCTCCTAATCCTAAAGGAGTAGTATATTTTTCATAATTTTCTCAACTATTAAACATTATTTTTTTAATAATTTTTATAATTTTACTATTATTACTTATTGATAATTTTATTCAATCTTTTAGTAAATTATTTAAATTTATGTTTAAATTTCATAGTATATTTCCATAACTGAATATATTAGATTGAGATAAATAATTTCCAGTTCAATTATAATTATCACCTATATTAGATATAACGGAAACTCCATAATATTTTGTATTATGTAATTTTCCGGAAATTAATTTTTTTATAGTAGACTTTTTATTTTTATAATAATAAGTATTAAAATTAAATATGTTTTTTCATTGTTTAGGTAATCAACATAAATCTATTTGTTGACCTGTAAATTCTTGATTCATTTGTAATTCTAATATTTGAGAAGTTTTATTCATAGAACCTAATAATGGAGATACAGGTTCTCTAACTTGATATCCAATAGGACTATTTATTTGTAATATAACATTTTTTGGAAACATATTATTAAATTTTTTAAAATATTTATAATTATTTAATATTTTATCATTATTTTTATTTCTTCAATTTTGTTTTTTAAAAATGTTACATTTTCATATTAAAATTCCGTTAAAATAATTTAAATTTTTTGCTATATTTTTACATCCTTCTACATGATTTGTTTTATAATATATAGGTCCTTTATTATATTTAGAATCAGTTTCTATTAAAAGTCCTCCAAGATAAGGAAGATATGAATATATTTCTTCTATTTTTTTTTCTCATCAATTTATTACTTTTTTATTTAAAGGATTAAATGTATTTATTTTACTTAATATTAAAGGACTTTGATAATTAACTGATAAAAACATTTTTATATTATATTCATATAGTATATTATAAATTTCATAAAGTTGAATTAATCAATTTTTTGTTATTAAAAAAGTAGATGGTATATTAACATTTATATTATTTATACATATAGCATTTATTTTAATACTACATAATAATTTACAATAATATTTAATTCTAGAAAAATTAAAGTTTATATTATTTTTTAGGAAAAATATAGAATTTCCCGAATATCCTTTTTCTACTGATCCATCTAAATTATCTAAATGTTGTATTATTCTTAATTTAACACAAGGTTTTTCATGTATATATATATATTTTTTATTTATTTTTTTTAATTGAATTATTTTAAATATATGATATAAAGAATATAAAAATCCAATTTTATTTTTAGAAAAAATAAATATTTTTTTTTTAATATTTTTAATTAAATATTCTTCATTTTTTAATTTTTTGTTAATGAGAAAAATTAATGTAGCATTTTTTATGTTATTTACAAAATTTACTTTTTTTATATAATAAAATATTTCATTTTTTATAAAATTAAATTTTTTTTTGATATAAATATTTTTGAATATATTAAAATATTTTTTTTTTTTTAAAATTTTTTTAATATTTTTTAGTCAACATTTAGAAAACTTTTTATTTATCAT
>CP144817.1:121046-245958 GCA_036689415.1 Candidatus Stammera capleta | reverse complement strand
AGAAAATTTTAAATGATTTTTTAAAGTTAATATCTTTTTTTTTATAATTTATTATATAAAAAGATTTATATATATATATATTACAATCTATTATAAAAATTTTTTTTTTATAAATTTCATTTTTTTTAAAAAATATAAATTAATTATTATTTCTTTAATATTAAAAGTTTTACAATTTATGAATTATAATACATTTTTTTTATTTAATCAATAAAATTTAATAATTTTTTTTTATAAAAAAGTAAATATAACTATTTGAAATATTTGAATTATGTAATATAATAATTTAAATTTCTTTAATTATTAAAAGGTTTATATGTTTTTTGATATAATTGTAGTTGGAGGAGGACATGCAGGAATAGAGGCAAGTTATATATCTTCTAAAATGGTTAAAAAAGTTTTATTAATTACTTATAATATTAATAATATTGGGAAAATGTCATGTAATCCTTCTATTGGAGGTTTAGGTAAAAGTCATTTAGTAAAAGAAATTGATGCACTTGGTGGTTTAATGGCAAAATTAGCAGATTTATCTGCTATACAATATAAGACTTTAAATTTAAGTAAAGGTGAAGCTGTAAGATCTACAAGAGTTCAAATAGATAAAAAAATATATAATTATAATTCTTTAAATATAATAAAAAATATTAAAAATATTACAATTCTTCAAGATGAAGTTATAAATTTAATTATCGATAAAAATAATTTTATTAAAGGAGTTATAACTTTAAAATATAGAATATATAGTAATGTTACTATAATTGCTACTGGAACTTTTTTAGATTCTAAAATTTTTATAGGAAATATAATTAAAAAAGGAGGAAGAATTAATGATCATACTTCTTTAAGATTAGTAAAATTCTTTAAAAAATATTTTTTTAAATTTAATTATTTAAAAACAGGTACTCCTCCAAGGATTCTTGAAAAATCTATAAATTATAAATATTTAGAAGAACAAAAAAGTGATAAGATAAATTATTTTTCTTTTTTTAGTAAATTAGAAAAAATTAATAGTTTACCACAAATTACATGTTATATAACAAATACTAATGAGAAAACTCATAAAATAATTAAAGATAATATAAAATATAGTCCTTTATATAATGGTAAAATAATTGGTATAGGTCCAAGATATTGTCCTTCTATAGAAGATAAAGTAATAAATTTTTCAGATAAAAATAAACATAATATATTTTTAGAAAAAGAAGGATTATTTAGTAAAATTATATATCCTAATGGGATATCTACTAGTTTACCAATTAAAATACAAAATAAATTTTTAAAAACTATAAAAGGATTAGAAAATGCAAAAATTATTAAACCAGGATATGCTGTTGAATATATGTTTTTAAATCCAAAAGATTTAAATTTAACTTTAGAAAGTAAAATAATTAGTAATTTATTTTTTGCTGGACAAATTAATGGAACTACTGGATATGAAGAAGCTGCAGCTCAAGGATTAATAGCTGGTATAAATGCTGGATTAAAAATTAATAATAAAAATAATTTTATACTTAATAGACTAAACTCATATATAGGAGTAATGATAGATGATTTATGTAATAAAGGAGTAGATGAACCATATAGAATGTTTACTTCAAGATCAGAATATAGGTTATTTTTAAGGGAAGATAATGCTGATTATAGATTAACACCTTATGGATATAAGTTAAATTTAATTAATGAAGATAAATGAAAATATTTTTTAAAAAAAATAAAAATTATTAATAATAATTATAAATATTTTAAAAAAAAAAATATAGTTTTAAAAAAAAAATATAAAAATATTATAAATAAATATTTTTTAAATAAATATTTAAATAAAAGAATTAGTATAAAATCTTTAATATGTAATTATTCAATATCTTTATATAAAATAATAACTAATTTTAATATTAAAAATATTAATAAAAATTTTATAAAAGAAACTGAAATACTTATAAAGTATAATGGTTATTTAAGTAAACAAAAATTAGAAGTATTAAAATTAAATTTTTATAAAAATATAATTTTACCAAAAAATATAAATTATAATTTAATTCCAAATTTATCTAAAGAAGTAAAATATAAATTAAATAAATATAAATTTAAATCTTTAAATGATATATATCATATATCAGGAATTACTCCTGCTTCAATTATGTCAATTTTAATATATATAAAAAAAAATAAATTTATTAATTAAAAATATTATTATTAATAATTTTTTTTTTAAAATATATAAAACTATGATATATTTATATTAAAAATATTTTTATTTTATTCTTAATAAGATATAATAATTTTATTATATATATAGATTATATATGGGGTTATAGCTCAAATGGTAGAGCATCTGTTTTGCAATCAGAAGGTTAGCGGTTCAATTCCGCTTAACTCCATTTTTGCCGGCTTAGCTTAGTAGGTAGAGCAACTGACTTGTAATCAGTAGGTCACCAGTTCGATTCCGGTAGCCGGCATCTAAAAAAAAAATAAAGGTGGGATTCCCGAGTGGTTAAAGGGGACAGACTGTAAATCTGTTGTTATTAATAACTTCGAAGGTTCAAATCCTTCTCCCACCATTTTATTTTGCGAGTATTGTATAATGGTTATTATTTTAGCCTTCCAAGCTAAAGATACGGGTTCAAATCCCGTTACTCGCTATATATAAAAATATTATTTTCTATAAAATAAATTTTTTTATGTTTATGTTTCTTATATATATTTAAAAAAATATATTTTTTAAAAAAGAATATTTTATTTATTTTTAATATTTTAAATAAATATTTATTTTTTATTAAAATATTTTTGTATTCTAAATTAATATTTAATATAAATAATTTTTTTAATATTTTATTTTTATTTTTTTTAATTTTTCTTAATTTAATTATAATTTTTTTAAATATATTAAATATTTTTTTATTTTTTTTTAAATTATTTAATTTAAATTTTAAATTAGGAAATTTTTCTTTTAAAATTGAATTTTTATAATTTTTTTTTCATATATATTCTGTAATAAATGGTGTTATTAAATGAGATATTTTTAAAAAATTATTAATAATGTATATTAAAAATAATTTACTATTTATAGTTATAGTATTTAATTTAATAGATTCTATATATCAATCACAAAAATAATTTTTTAAAAATTTAAAAATATTTTTACTTAATAAATTAAATTTAAATAAATTTATATTTTTTTTAAAATTTATGATTAATTTATTAAATTTATATAAAATTCAATTTTCTATTAAAAATAATTTTTTAAGATTTATTTTTTTTTTTATTAAATTTTTATTTACTTTAATTATTTCAAATATATATATACATATATTTCATAATTTATTACAGTAATTATAAGCATATATTATTTCATTTTTATTAAAATTAATTTTTAATGTTGAATTATATATAGATATTAAATAAAATCTTATTGTATCAATTTTATTTGATTTAATACCATTAGGAAAAAATTTTATTGTATTTTTTTTAATTTTATTAATTTCATTATTATTAATTAAATTTTTTGTTCTTTTTTTTAATAATTTTTTTAAAGATATTCCTTTTATTAAATCTGATATTTCTATTACATTACCCAATGATTTGGACATTTTTTTACCATTTTCATCTCTTAATAACCCAGTAATGAAAATTTTTTTAGAAGGTACTTGAGGTTTTTTATTATTTTTTATTAAAAATAGTGTCATCATTATCATACGACATATTCAGAATAAAATAATATCAAAACCACTTATTATTAAATTTAAAGGATGAAAATTTTTTAATTTATTTTTTTTATTAGGTCATCCTAATGATGTAAAACTTCATAAAGAAGATGAAAATCAAGTATCTAATATATTTTTATCTCTTTTTAATTTTTTTTCTTTTAAAAATGGGTATTTTTTTTTTATATATTTTATATTATAACCTACATATTTATTTTTATTTTCATCATATCAAATAGGTATTTTATGTCCCCAATATATTTGTCTTGATATACATCAATCTTTCATATTATTTATTCAGTAAAAAAATAATTTTTTATATTTTTTTGGAAATATTAATATTTTTTTATTTTTTATATTTTTTAATACTTTTTTATTTAATATAGAAGTTTTTATATATCACTGATTTGTTAACATTGGTAAACTAATAGAATTAGTTTTATTACTATATTTGATTCTTACATATTTATATTTTATTTTTTTTATTAATTTTTTTTTTTTTAAAAATGTAATTATTTTTTTTCTTGCTATTAAATAATTTAAATTTTTTATTCATTTTAAATTTTTAAATTTTAGTATTTTTTTTTTATTATTTTTATAATTATATAATTTTATATTATTATTAATATTTCCATTTTTATTAAATAAGTTTATTAAATTTAATTTATTTTTTTTAATAAATTTATAATCTTTATTACAATAATTTGGTATTATTTTAATATTTTTTTTTTTACTAATATTTTTATCTTTTACTATTTTAATTAATTTATTAGTTATAGGATTTATTAAAAATTTATTATTGTTATTAGTTATAATTGCTGTTATGGATAATATTTTTTCTGGTTTAGTAGTTTTTATAATTATATATTTATTTTTTTTAAATATTTTAAATTTTATGAAATAATTTTTTACTTTTTTTTTTTTAATATTAATTTCTAGATTAGATAATGAACATTTTATATTTTTATCTCAATTAACTATTTTTTTTTTTTTATATACTAATTTTTTTTTATATAATTTTATAAAAGCTTTTTTTACTGCATATTTGAAATTTTTATTTAAAGAAAAATGTGTTTTTTTTCAATATACAGAACTTCCTATTAATTGAGTTTGTTTATTAATTTTAATTTCATATTTTTTTTTTCATTTTCATATTTCTTCTATAATTTTTTTTTTTGATAGATTTATTTTTTTTTTTTTAAGATAATTTTCTACTAAAATTTGTGTTGATATACCTGCATGATCTGTTCCCATTATTCATAATATATTTTTTCCTTTCATTTTGTTATATCTAACTATTATATCTATAATGGATTGTTGAAAAGCATGTCCTATATGTAAATTACCAGTAATATTAGGAGGAGGCATAATAATAGAAAAATTATTTTTATTATTATTATTATTGTTAGGATTAAAAAAATTATTATTTTTTCAATAATTATATATTTTTTTTTCTTTATTAAATAAATTATATTTTTTATACATTTTATGTATTTAATTATTATTGTTATATTTTTTTTTAAAAAAAAATATATTATTTAATTTATATAAATTATTATTATTATATATAATATATATAAATTAAATTAATATATTTATATAATATATATTAAATATATTTTTATATATAAAATATGTATAAATAAATTATATATAAAAAATATTAAATAAATTTTTATTATATTTTTTAAAAAAAATATATTAATTTATTTTTATATTTTTTAAAATAAATTAATATTTTTTATAAATATATTTCTATTAGATTATTATTATATATTAATTATATTAAATTATTTTTTTAATTATATATATTAAATATATATTTATATATTATATAAATTTATTAAATTATTAAAATTAAAATTATAAAAATTATATGGCAAATATTAAAAATATTTTTTTTTTAGGTAGTAAAATAATATATTTAAATGAACCACATAAAATAGAATTTTTAAGTTTTATTAAACCTGGTAAAGGTAGTTCTTTTATAAGAACAAAAATAAGAAATTTAATTAATAATAAATTATTTAATAAAAATTTTAAATTATTTAATAATATTAAAAAAGCTAATATTTTTATAGATAGTTATAACTATATTTATGAATTTAAAAATAATTGATTTTTTATTAATAATAATAATCATAAACAAATTATTTTAAATAAAAATATAATTTTAAAATATAAAAATTGGATATATTTTAATAATATATATGATATTGTTTTTTGAAATAATAAACCTATAGATATAAATATTCCAAAGTATATTAATATTAAAGTTAATTATATATTAAATAAAAAAAATAAAAAAAATAATATAGCTGTTTTAAATACAGGACTAAAATTAAAAATTCCACAATTTATAAATTGTGGTGATTTAATTAAAATTAATACAAAATTAAAATGTTATATATCTCGTTGTAAATAAGTATTTATTTTTTATATATAATTTATATTATTAATTTCAGGAAAATTAATTTTTATTTTATTAATTATTAAATTTGTAAATGTATTATTTTTAAAGAAACATATATTACAATTACCTTTAAATTTTAATAATATATTGTTATTTTTATCTATATTAATAAATTCTAATGATCCATTATGTTTGTTTAATATTTTATTTATTTTTTGTTTAATAAATTTTTTAATTTCTTTTATAAGAATTTTTTTTTTCATATATTTAATTATTAATATTATTTTTTTTTATAAACAGGGATATAAGGATTTGAACCCTAACTTATGATTTTGGAGACCATCGTTCTACCAGATTAAACTATACCCCTATTAATAGGTCTAAGAGGATTTGAACCACTGACCTCACCCTTATCAGGGGTGTGCTCTACCACTGAGCTATAGACCTATATTATATAATAATATAAAATTATTTTTATAATAAATTATACTATATAATATAAAATTAATTAATGTATATCAATAAATATATTTAATTAATTTAGTTATTAATATAAAAATTTTATTTATTAGATAAGATAAAAAAATGAAAGATAATATTTTTAGTAAAATTATTAACAATAAAACAAAAACAAAAATAATATATAAAGATAAATATATTACAGCTTTTAATGATATTAATCCTAAATGTCCTGTTCATATTATTATAGTTCCTAATATATATATAAAAAATTTAAATTATATTAATAATGATAATGTTTTAATAGTAGGAAAAATGTTATTAATAGCTTCTAAATTAGCTAAAAAAAATAATATTAATAAAAGTGGTTATAGATTAATAATTAATTGTAATAAAAATTCTGGTCAGGAAATTAATTATTTACATTTACATCTTTTAGGTGGATGTAATTTAGGTAAAATAGTTAATTTAAAAAAATAATATATTTATATTTTTATATATGAAAACACAACAATATTATTTATTTACAAAAAGAAATATAATTAATAATAATGATAGTAATAAAATATATAATTTAATGATTAAAGGTGGTTTAATAAGAAAATTATCTTCTGGAATATATATATGATTACCTAATGGTTTAAAAATTATAAATAATATTAATAAAATTATAAAAAGATATATGAATAAATTAAATGGTATAGAAATATATATTCCTATATTACAAAATTCTACTTTTTTAAAAAAAAGTAATAGATATATTTTATATGGTAAAGAATTATTTAAATTATATAATAGATATAATAAATTATTTATTTTATCTCCTACTAATGAAGAAATTATTACTAATATAATATGTAATGAAATAAAAAATAATTTTTATCCAAAATTTTATTATCAAATACAAAGTAAATTTAGAGATGAAATTAGACCTAGATATAATATTTTAAGATCTATAGAATTTATTATGAAAGAAGGTTATTCTTTTCATAGTTCTAAAAAATGTTTAGATAAATTTTATGAAGATATGTTATTAGTATATAAAAATATATTTTTTGATATAGGTATAGATTTTTTTTATAAGGAAGCCAAATGTGGTAATATAGGTGGTGTATTATCTCATGAATTTCATATTAATTCTTATTATGGAGATAATAAAATATATTATAATAAATATATTAATAATATTTTAAATTATAATTTATATTATAAAAATAAAATTAATAAAAATAATTTTAGAAAAATTAAATTGTTTAATATTTCAAAATATTTATTAAAAAATAAAATAGAGAATATAATAAATATTAATTTTTTTGTTAAAACAGTATTAATTAAAATATATACTAATAAATATAGTTATTTTATGTTTATTTTAATTCCTTATAGAAAAAAAATTGATATTAATAAATTATATAATATTTTTCCTTTTATTATTAATATAAAAATTTTAAAAAAAAAGTATATAAATAAAAAATTTAATATTAATAATATTTTTATATGTCCTTTTGGATATTTTTATCAAATTATAGCTGATTATTCTTTATTAAGTTGAAAAAATTTTATATTTGGATCTAATTTTAAAAATAGTATTTATTATAATGTAAATTTTTTAAAAAATATTAATGTAAGTGGTTTTTTTAATATATGTAAAAATAATTCTTATTTTATAAGAAAAAAAAAAAATATTAAAAAAAAATATAAGTGTAATTCTATAGAATTAGCTCATACTTTTAAATTAATGGATTATTATTATAATATTTTTTCAAATAAAAATATTTTTTTAGATAAAAAAATATATATGGGTTGTTATGGTATTGGTGTTACTAGATTAATTTTTAGTATTATAGAAAAATATAATGATAATAATAGTATTATATTACCTTTATCCATATCTCATTTTAAAATAGGTTTAATACCTATAGATATGTATAATAATTTTAATGTATATAAAATGTCATTTAAAATTTATGATTTTTTATTATTTAATAAAATTGATGTATTATTTGATAATAGAAAATTATATGTAGGTAATATGTTAACTGATTTTGATTTTATAGGTATACCTAATATTTTAATTATTAGTAATAAAATGTTATCTTTAAATTTAATAGAATTTAAAGATAGATTAAATAATAATATTAAATATATAAATAAATATGATATATTTAATTTTTTATTAATTAAATATAAAAAATTATTTTTTTAAATTTATATTTCAATAAATATTATTTATAGATTTTGAGTATTTTGTTTTAAATATATTTGGGCATATTATAGGTTTATTATTATAAAAAATAATTGGTAGATCATTTCTTTTTCAAGGATATATTTTATATTTTTGTCATATTTTTTTAATTTTTATTTTTTTATTTGATATATTTATATATCCTTTATAATTAAATTTTATATATATAATTTCGTTTTTTTTTGGTTTTCTTACTGAATTTAATTTGTTTTTTTTATTATTTTCAATATATAAATACCCAATATTATTAGGTAATTTTATTCTTTTATTAGTATTTTTTCATATTATTGTATTATTTTTTTTTTTTTTATTTTTATTTTCTAAAAATAATAAATTTTTATATTTATAAATAATAAATTTTTTAAATATTAATTGAAAATAATTATCTTTTTGTTTTTTAAATATACTATATCATAATATATTTATATTTTTATAAGATAACATTTTTTTTTTATTTAATTTTATTCATTTTCTTAATATTAATATTCATTCTTCTTTATTTCATTTATTTAAATATTTTATATTTAATAAATTATTTTTTAATAATATTTTTTTAAATTTATTTTTTATAAAATATTCTAATAAAATTGATTGTTTAAGACATATTTTTGATGTTCTTATTAGAGAATTTAAAAAAAATGGTCATCTTTTTAAAATTTTAGGTAATATTTTAATTCTAATAAAATTTCTATCAAATTTAATATTTTTATTACTTTTATCATTAATTCAATTTAATTTATTAGTTTTAGCATAATTTATTATTATTTTTTTTTCTATATTTATAAAAGGTCTAAATATAATTTTTTTATTTATAATATATTTTTTTCTAATTCCTGATAAACCATTTAATCCACTTCCTCTTTTTAAAGATAATAATATTGTTTCACATTGATCATTTTTGTGATGTGCAGTTAATAAAATTTCTTCTTTTTTTAAATTTTTTAATAAAATTTTATATCTTTTTTTTCTACATTTACTTTCTATATTATTTTTTTTTTTTATAAATATATTTTTTGTAATTAATTTTATATTTCATTTTTTACATTTATTAATACAATTTTTTTTTCATTTATTTGAATTTTTACATAAATTATGATTTATATGTATTGCTCTTATATTTTTATTTTTTATATTTTTATTTTTTATTAAACTATGTATTAATGTAGTTGAATCTATGCCACCACTAAATGCAATTAAAAATTTATTGTATTTTTTAGATAAAATATTTATTTTTTTTTTTATTATTTTAATATTCATTTATATTTTTTAAAAAAAATTAAATTTAATATTTTATTTTTATAAATTATAAATTATAATATACTTATAAGTATATTTATGGGTCGTTAGCTCAGTGGTAGAGCAATTGACTTTTAATCAATTGGTCACAGGTTCAAATCCTGTACGACTCATTAAATTAATAAATAAAATCTATATGTAATATTTTATTTTTACATGGATGTTTTTGTATGTTTTTTATTTTTGATTTTATTTTTAAATTATTTAATTTTAAATAAAATATAATTTTTTTATTATATTGATTTTTTATTATTTTATTATATATATCATTATGATTTATTTTTATTAATATATTTTTTTTATTTTTACCATATATTATAGCTGGTATTTTATTTTTATTTCTAATTTTTTTATTATAATTTGATCCAGTTTTTTTTCTATATTCTATTTTTAAATTTATTTTTTTCATATTTATATTGTTTTTTTTTTAAAAAAAAAATTTTGTTATTTACTTATTATTACTATTGATTGTGCGTATTTTTTTTCATCTGATATACTAATATTTATGTTAGTAGATTTTTTTTTTTTAAATATTAATAAAGCTTTTTTAAATAATTTTATTTTTGGTTTACCATATTTATTATGATAAATTTCAAAATTTTTAAAATTTATACCTTTTTTAATTCCCGTACCTAAGGCTTTTGATATTGCTTCTTTAGAAGAAAATTTTTTTGCTAAATATTTAACTTTGTTTTTTTTTTTTTTATATTCTATTATTTCATTTTTAGTTAATATTTTTTTTGGAAATTTTTTTTTATATTTTTTATATATATATTTTATTCTTTTTATTTCTATTATATCTATTCCGATTCCTAATATTTTCATTAATTTTTTAATTTTTTTATTTTAAATTGTTTTTTTATTTTTTTTGAAAGTTTATCTAAAGAAGGTTGATTAGGATGATTTATTTCAGATTCTCATATTAATTGAAATTCAGCTATATATGTATATATAGGATATCCGTTATTGTTTTCAATTATTACATGATATCATGGAGATTTTTGAAATTTTTTTTTTATATTTATTTTTTTTTTTTTAATATCATTATATAATGAATATTCTGCATCTACATCTATTATTACTCCTAAAAATCCTAATAATTTATGTCTTACTTGTTGTCCTATATTAAATTTACTTGATATGATCATTTTATTTATTGTTTTAATTTTTTAAATTTTTATATAAAAATATTGTTATATAGTATTTAAAATATTATATTAAAAAAAAAAATATATTTTATTATTTTTATATTAAAATATAAATTATTATATTTTTTATAAAATTGATAATAATATTATATATTAATATTTTTTTAAATTATAATATATATTTACATATATATTAATTATAATATAATTTAATTATTATTATTTTATTTTTTTTTAAATAAATAACTGTGTTTTTTTTATATTTATCAAATGTTTATTTTAAATATAAATATATAATGATATTTATAATATTAATATTATTTATGTTTTTAATTAAATGTAGTAGAATATATCTTAGTATTATCTTATAATAGAGGTTTTTATGAATATTAAAATTACAGATATTAATGATGATTTATTTAATAATGAAGTTTTATTAAATAAAAAATATATATTAGTTATTTTTTGATCTAAATTTTGTGGACCATGTAAATTATTAATATCTTTATTAAAAGATATTTATAAAGATTATATAAATAAAATTAAATTTGTTAAATTAAATGTAAATGAATCTAATTTTATAGTTAAAAAATATAATATTAAAAATGTTCCTACAATTATACTATTTAATAAAGGTGTTTTATTATCAAGTAAAATAGGTCTTTTAGATAAAAAAGAATTAAAAAAATTTTTAAATTTATATATTTAAATTTATATATTTTTATTTTATTCCTCAATTAATAATTAGTTTGCTATTATTTATTATGAATCTTACACGATTAAAAAATATGTCAGTTTCTGAATTAGTTATTCTTGGTAAAAAAAATGGATTAGAAAATTTAGCTAGAATGCGTAAGCAAGATATTATTTTTTCTATATTAAAACATCGTTGTAAAGGTGGAGAAGATATTTTTGGTAATGGTGTTTTAGAAATTTTACAAGATGGTTTTGGTTTTTTAAGATCTTCTGATAGTTCTTATTTAGCAGGTCCTGATGATATTTATGTTTCTCCTAGTCAAATACGTAGATTTAATTTAAGAACTGGAGATACTATATCAGGTAAAATACGTCCTCCTAAAGAGACAGAACGTTATTTTGCATTATTGAAGATTGATACTGTTAATTATGGTAAACCTGATAATGCTAGAAATAAAATTTTATTTGAAAATTTAACTCCTTTACATACTAATTGTCGTTTATATATGGAAATTGGTAACGGTTCTGAAGAAGATATTACTTCTCGTGTATTAGATTTAGCTTCTCCTATAGGTAGAGGTCAAAGAGGATTAATTGTTGCTCCTCCTAAAGCAGGTAAAACTATTTTATTACAAAATATAGCTAAAAGTATTAGTTATAATTATCCTGACTGTGTATTAATTGTTTTGTTAATTGATGAGAGACCTGAAGAAGTAACTGAAATGTATAGATTAGTTAAAGGTGAAGTTATTGCTTCTACTTTTGATGAACCTGCTTTAAGACATATACAAGTATCTGAAATGGTTATTGAGAAAGCAAAAAGGTTGGTTGAACATAAAAAAAATGTTATTATATTATTAGATTCTATAACAAGATTAGCAAGAGCATATAATACTGTTGTTCCATCTTCTGGAAAAGTTTTAACAGGAGGTATAGATGCAAATGCTTTACATAGACCAAAAAGATTTTTTGGTGCAGCTAGAAATGTTGAAGAAGGGGGAAGTTTAACAATAATAGCTACTGCTTTAATTGATACTGGTTCTAAAATGGATGAAGTAATATATGAAGAATTTAAAGGTACTGGTAATATGGAATTACATTTATCAAGAAAGATAGCAGAAAAAAGAGTATTTCCAGCTATAGATTATAATAGATCTGGGACTCGTAAAGAAGAATTATTAACTTCTTTAAATGAATTACAGAAAATTTGAATTTTAAGAAGAATTATTCAACCAATGAGTGAAATTGATGCTATGGAATTTTTAATTAAAAAATTATCTATGACAAAAACAAATAATGAATTTTTTGATATGATGAAAAGATATTAAGTTTTATTTTTAAAATTGTTATATAATATAATTAATTTAATTGGTGGTTATAGCTCAGTTGGTAGAGCTCTAGATTGTGGTTCTAGATGTCATGGGTTCAAATCCCATTAACCACCTATTTAATCGGTGAGTAGCGCAGTTTGGTAGCGCAACTGGTTTGGGACTAGTGGGTCAGAGGTTCAAATCCTCTCTCGCCGATTTTTATTTTTTTATTTTATGAAAAATATTTTAGTTACTTGTGCTTTTCCTTATGCTAATGGTCCTATACATATAGGACATATTTTAGAACATATACAAGCTGATATATGAGTTAGATATCAAAAGTTATTAGGTAATAATGTTTATTTTATATGTGCAGATGATTCTCATGGTACTTCTATTATAATTAAATCTAATGAATTAAATTTATCTCCAGAAATTATGATTAGTAATATATTAAATGAACATAAAATACAATTTAAAAAATTTAATATATTACATGATTTTTATTATACTACTCATAATAAAATAAATTATTTTTATTGTTTATTATTGTTAAATAATTTAAAAATTAAAAATTTATTATATAATAAAAATGTTTACCAATTTTATGATTTAAATAAAAATATTTTTTTACCTGATAGATTTTTAAAAGGACAATGTCCTAGATGTAAAAAATATAATCAGTATAATGATGTATGTGAATATTGTAATCAAATATATAGTTCTTATAATCTAATTAATCCTATATCTTTATTATCTAATACTATTCCAGTATTAAAGAAAACTAATCATTTATTTATAAATATAAAGAAATATAAAAAGATATTATTTAATTGAATATTAATATCTAATTTTCAAAATGAAATAAAAAATCAATTATTGTTTTGGTTAGATAATAATTTGGTTAATTGAAATATTTCAAGAGATTATCCTTATTTTGGTTTTAAAATACCTAATATTTATATTTTAAATAAATGATTTTATGTATGATTTGATGCAATTTTAGGTTATATTAGTGTTTTTAAAAAATATTGTTATTTAAATGATTATTCTAAATTTTATGATTTTTGAAAAATTGATAGTGATTATGAAATTTATCATTTTATAGGAAAAGATGTATTATATTTTCATGGTTTATTATGACCTATAATGTTAGATGTATTAAATTTTAGAAAACCTACTAATATTATAGTTCATGGTCATATTAAAATTAATAATTTAAAAATGTCTAAATCTAAAAATAATTTTATTAGTGTAAATAAATGATTAAATTATTTTGATTCTGATAGTTTAAGATATTATTTTGCTAGTAAATTATCTTATAAAATAAATGATATAAATTTATGTATGAATGATTTTATAAAAACTATTAATTGTAATTTTGTAAATAGTTTTATTAATATTCCTTCTAGAATATATCCTTTTATAAATAAATATTATAACAATTATTTATCTAATAAATTATTAAATTATAATTTTTATAACTTTTTTATTAGTAAATATGATTTAATAAATAATTATTTTTTAAATTTTAACTATTATAAAGTTATATTAGAAGTTAATAAATTAATTAATTTAATAAATAAATATATTAATGATTATAAACCATGATTAATATGTAAATATATAAAGAAAAAAAAAGAATTACATAGATTTTGTACAACAATAATAAATGTTTTTTCTATTATTTCTATTTATTTGAGTCCTATTATTCCTATTATTTTTAATAAAATACAAAAATTTTTAAATATAAAATTATATTGAAAAAAAATTAAAATTCCTATATTAAATCATAAAATAAATAAATATAAAAAATTATACAAATGTATAGATAAAAGTTTTCTAAATAAATTTTATAATGGATAATAATAATATGTCTAAATTGATTATTCAAAATATAGTTAATAAAATAGGTAATAGATTTGATCTTGTTTTAATTGCTTCATTTCGAGCTAGACAAATACAAATTTTTTATAAAAATGATTATTTAAAAAAATTGAAAAAAGATAAATGTACAATTTTAGCATTAAAAGAAATACAAAATAATTTAATAGATAGTAATATGTTAGATATTTTTTTTAATAAAAATATTAATATTTTTTAATTTTATTATAATGAAAATTTATCTTGTTGGTGGAGCAGTACGTGATAAGTTATTAAAATTAAATATAAGAGATAAAGATTGAGTTGTTGTAGGATCTTCTTATAAAGAAATGTTAAATCTCGGTTTTATACCTATTGGTAATGATTTTCCAGTATTTTTACATCCTATTACTTATGAAGAGTATGCTTTGGCTCGTAAAGAAAAAAAAATAAGTAAAGGTTATAAAGGTTTTATATGTAATTTTTCTAAAAAAGTTAGTTTAAAAGAAGATTTATATAGAAGAGATTTAACCATAAATGCTATAGCTTATAGAAAAGGTATATATTATGATTATTTTGGAGGTATTAATGATATTAAAAATAAAATTATTAGACATGTTTCATGTTATTTTTCTGATGACCCCTTAAGAGTTTTAAGAGTAATTAAATTATATTCTTTTTATTATAAATTTGGTTTTTATATTCATAAAAATACTTTAAAATTAATTAAAAAAGTAGTTGATTCTAAAGAACTTTTATATATAAAACCAGAAAGAATTTGACTAGAAACTAAAAAAGTTTTTTCTAGAGGTAATATATTTATTTATTTTAATTTATTAAATATTTATAATATAAATAGTTTTATTTATCCTGAAGTAACTAATTTTTTTAATAATAAAAAATTAAAATATTATTTTAAGTTATTATTTAATAATTATAATAATTATAAATTAGGATTAGAAACTAATTTAGTTTGTCTATTTTCTTTTTTTGGTTATTCAATATTTTCAAAGAAATATTTTTATAATAAAAAGTATATATTTAATTTAATTTTAAATTTTTGTAAAAGATTAAAATTACCAAAAAAATTTTTTATTATATATAAATATATATATTATTTTTTTTATAAAATTTTTTTTTTAAAAGATAAAATTTTATCTATAGTATTTTTAAATTTATTAAATATTATTAATGTATGGAGAAATCCTAAAATTTTGAATTTCTTATGTAAATTTATTAAAATTATAAATTTATTACTAAAAAATAATATTTTATCTTTTTTTTATAAATATATATATATTATATATAATATCATTATTAATATAAAAAATAAATATTTAATTAAATTAGGTTATAAAGGAATTTTTATAAGAAAAAAAATGAGATATATAAGATATAAAAAAATATATTTTTTTTTAAAAAATTTATTTTTTAAAAATAAATTTTTTATTTAAAATAATTCATTTATTTTTCAATTTGGTTTTATTTTTATTAGAAAATTATTATTTTTTTTATTTTTTTTTGTTATATATTTTATATATCCAGTATATGCTATCATAGCAGCGTTATCTGTACATAAATTTATATTTGGATAAAATGTTTTTATTTTATATTTTTTGGCTATTTTATTCATTTTTTTTCTTAATTTTATGTTTGAACTTACTCCTCCTACTATACTTATTTTATTTATATTATATTTTTTTGCCGCATTTATAGTTTTTATTACTAAAATATCTGTTATTGTTTCTTCTAATGAATATGATAAATCATATTTAAATTGGAGATTAATTTTTTTATTTTTAATAAAATTTATTATATGTGTTTTTAAACCTGAAAAACTAAAATTAAAATTATTTTTATTTGATGTAATAGGTTTTGGAAAAATAAATTTATTTTTTTTATATTTTGCAAATTTTGATATTTTTTTTCCTGCTGGATATTTTAAATTTATTACATTTCCTATTTTATCAAATGTTTCTCCTGCTGAATCATCTAAACAATTTCCTATAATTTTGTATTTATTAAAATTATAAACAATAGTTAATATTGTATGTGCACCAGATGTTATTAATGATATGAAAGGAAATTTTGGTTTTTTTTTTGATATCATTATTGATAGTATGTGTCCTTCTATATGATTTATTGGTATACATATCTTATTATATAAATAAGATAAAGTATTTGCTACTGTGGAACCTATTATTAATGAACTTGATAATCCAGGTCCAGCTGTAAATGCAATTATTTTTATATTTTTTATTTTAATTGAAGTTTTTTTAATTACTTTTTTTATTAATTTTATTATTTTTTTTGAATGATTTTTAGATGCTATATTAGGTACTACTCCTCCATATTTTGAATGTATATGAGATTGACTATATATTTCATTAATTATTATACCTTTTTTATTACTATATAAACTTATACTAGTTTCATCACATGATGTTTCAATACCAAATGTAATCATTTTTTTTTATTTATTAATTATGTTAATATTAAATATTATTTTATAATATAAAATATAAAATATTAAATATTTTGTGAGAATAAAATTTATGCCTAATATTATAATAAAAGAGAATGAACCATTTGATATAGCTTTACGTAGATTTAAAAGATCCTGTGAAAAATCTGGTATTTTATCTGAAGTTAAAAAAAGAGAATTTTATGAAAAACCTACAATTAAAAGAAAAAAAGCAAAAATTTCAGCTATAAAAAGAAATATGAAAAATAAATTTATAAAAAATAAAAATAGAAGAATTAGATAGTTTTTAAGATTATTATGAAATATATTTTTAGTAATATTATAAATAAAATACTATATCATAGTAATATAGTTAGAGTAATTTCTTCAAGAATTAATTTAAAAAAAATTGGTAATAAATATATTTCTATTTGTCCTTTTCATTCAGAAAAGAATCCTTCGTTTATAGTTAATGAAGATAAAAATTATTATTATTGTTTTGGATGTAAAACATATGGTAATGTAATAAATTTTATAATGCGTTTTGATAATATAAGTTTTTTAGAAAGTATAAAAAAAATATCTAATTTATATAATATAGATATTAAATTTAATAATTTAATTTATAACAAAAAAATAAACAATAATAAAGATAATTATTGTAAATTAATGTTTAAATTAGGATATATTTATCATAATTGTTTATTATTTGATAATAAGTCTTATTATGTAAGAAAAATTTTATTTAATAGAGGTATTAATATAAAATTAATAAAATATTTTTTTATTGGTTATTCATCCAACAATATTATAAATAAGTTTTTTAAGTTATTTAATAATTATGAGATAAATTTTTTAATTAAATTAAATTTCTTAATTAAAAAAAATAATAAAATTTATGATAATTTATATAATAGAATTATATTTCCTATATATGATATATATAATAAAATTATAGCTTTTGGTGGTCGTTCTATAAATAATAATTATAAATATAAATATATTAATATAAAAAAGAATTTTTATTTTAATAAAAAATATTGTTTGTATGGATTTAATTTTATTAAAAAAAAAAAAATAAAATTAAAAAGAATATTAATTGTAGAAGGTTATTTCGATGTTATAACTTTAAATAAATATGGTATATATTATGTTATAAGTTTATTAGGATCTTTTATATGTAATAAACAAATTAATTTTTTATATTATTATACTAATAAAATTATTTTTTGTTATGATGGGGATAAATCTGGTTTATTATCTATTAAAAGAACTTCTTTTTTATTATTAAAATATATTAATGAGAATAAGGAATGTTATTTTATATTTTTACCTTTTAATGAAGATCCAGATTCATTTGTTAGAAAATATGGTATTTTAAATTTTAAAATTAAAATTAATAGTGCTAAATCTTTATATAAAGTATTATTTTTTTTTTTTATATAATAATAAGAGTTATTTTTTTGATAAAAATAGAATTAATTTTATAAATTATTTTTTGTTTTTTGTTAAAAAAATTAATTCTCCTATAATAAAATTATTTTTATATCATAAATTATTTAAAAATATTGGTTTAAATCAAACTAAAATAATTAGTTTATTAAAAAATTTTTATATTAATAAAATAAATAATAAAAATGGAGTAAAAAATATTTTTCGTTATTTAATAAGTATATTATTAAAATATACATATTTATGTAATTTAGTTAATATTAATAAATATTTATTTAATTTTAAAAAAAATTATTTTTTATCTTTATTTTTAAAGATTGTTAATATTTGTTTAAAAAATGATAATATAAATATATTTAATATTATAGATTTTTTTGATAATTATAGAATTAAATTTTATATAGAATATTTATATATTAATAATTTTATATATATAAAAAAAAATAATGAAAAAAATGTTTTTTTAAATATTTTAAATAAATTAAAAATTTTTTTAATTAATAAAAAAATTAAATATTATTATTTTAAATCGTCTATATTAGGATGAAATTTTAATAGAAAAAAGAAAATATGATATTTAATAAGATTAAAAAATTTTAATTTATAATTTTATAATAAATATAATTTTAAAAAAAATAATAAATTATTAATATATTTATTTAGATATAAATATTAATAAATAATTTATTTTTTAATAAAAATTACATTGTAAATAATAATTTTAATAATATAATATCAAAAGAAAATATAAATATTAATAAATATTTTTCAAGGATGTATATGATTGAAATGAATACATTAAATTTATTAACTAGGAGTGATGAAATTAATATAGCTAAATGTATTGAAAAAGGTATTTATAATACTCAATTTTATTTAGCTAAATTATTTAAATCTATATATTTTTTTTTAAATCAATATTCTTTGGTAAAAAAAGGAAGATTACGTTTATCTGATTTAATAATAGGTTTTTTTGATTATAAAATAAATAATATATCAGTTATAAATAATAATTATAAAATTAATAATAAAAAAAAAATAAATGATAATTTATTTTATAGTTCTTTAGAATTTAATTTAGTTAAAAAAAGATTTGATTATTTATATATTCAATATAATTTATTAAATAAATTTATAAATAAATATACTATAAATCATCCTTATACGATATATGAATGAAATAAATTAATAAAATTATTTATGAAATTTAAGTTAGTTCCTAAACAATTTAATTTTTTATTGAATAAAATTAAAAATGTAGTTAATTTAATAAGAATTATAGAAAATAAGATATTTAATTTGTGTATAAATTATTGTTTAATTCCTAAAAGAATTTTTTATTATTTTTATAATAATTATGGTACTAATTTAATATGAATATATAAAATAAATAAGAGTAATAAATTATGATTTAATAAATTTAATAAAATAGTAAGTAAATTAAAAAAAAAACTGAATGATTTATTATTAATAGAAAAAAATTTTGGATTAAGTATATTTAATATTAAAAAAATAAATAAATATTTAATTAATAGTCAAATTAAAACTAAATTAGCTAAAAAAAAAATGGTTGAATCTAATTTAAGATTAGTAATTTCTATTGCAAAAAAATATACTAATAGAGGTTTACAATTTTTTGATTTAATCCAAGAAGGAAATATTGGTTTAATGAAAGCAGTAGATAAGTTTGAATATAAAAGAGGTTATAAATTTTCTACATATGCTACTTGATGAATTCGTCAAGCTATTACTAGATCTATAGCTGATCAAGCACGTACTATTAGAATTCCTGTTCATATGATTGAAACAATAAATAAATTAAATAGAATATCTAGAAAAATTTTACAGGAAATAGGTAGAGAACCTACTCCTGAAGAATTATCAGTTCATATGTCTATTTCTGAAGATAAAATTAGAAAAATATTAAAAATAGCTAAAGAACCTATATCAATGGAAACACCTATTGGTGAAGATGAAGATTTACATTTAAGTGATTTTATAGAAGATTCTTCTTTAGAATTACCTTTAGATTCTGCTACTTCTGAAAGTTTAAAATCTGTTACTAATAATGTTTTATCTAGTCTTACTCCAAGAGAAGCTAAAGTTTTAAAAATGCGTTTTGGTATAGATATGAATAGTGATCATACATTAGAGGAGGTTGGTAAACAATTTGATGTTACTAGAGAAAGGATAAGGCAAATAGAATCTAAAGCTTTGCGTAAATTACGTCATCCTAGTAGATCTTGTCTATTGAAAAGTTTTTTAGATGATTAATATATTTTATAATAAGGTATAATAATTTTATATGAATATTTTAGAAAATATAGATAAAGATTATATAAAAAAAAAGATGAAATTATGTTTAATAAATTTTAAAAAAAATATTAGTAAATTTAATATTAATTTTTTAGATACTAATATTATTTCTAATTTATTAATAAATTATTATAATAAAAAAGTATTTTTATATAAATTATCAAATATATTTATAGAAAAAAAAAATTGTTTTAGAATTTGTTTGTTTGATAAAAGTATTAAAAATATTGTTAAAAGATCTATTTTATCTTTAAATTTAGATTTAAATATTAATGAAGATGATAATGATATATTAATATATATACCTCCTTTAACAGAAGAAAAAAGATTTTATTATATTAAATTATTAAAAAAAGAATTTGAATTATCAAAAATTTCTATAAGAAATGTAAGAAAGTATTTTAAAATTAAATTTAAGTCTCTTATTAAAAATAATAAAGATAAAATAAATGAATTTAATTCTTTATTACAAGAAATTACTAATTTATATATAAAAAAATTAAATATTTTATTTAAAAATAAAAAAAGTGATATGTTAAATATATAATTTTAGAAATGTTAAAGAATAATAATGATTTTAGTAGTATTAAACATATTGCTATTATTATGGATGGTAATGGTAGATGAGCAACTAAAAAAGGTTTATCTCGTGTTTTAGGACATAAAAAAGGTTTAAAATCTTTAGTAAAAATTATTAATTTTTCTATTATAAATAAATTAAATATATTAACTTTATATGCATTCAGTACTGAAAATTGATCTAGATCTAAATTAGAAGTATCAGAATTAATGAGGTTATTTTCTTTAACTATAAAAAAATTAATGTATAATTTACATAAAAAAAATGTTTGTGTAAATATTATAGGTAATAAAAAAAATTTTCATTTTAATTTAAAAAAAAATATAGAAAATATACAAATTTTAACTAAAGATAATAATGGATTAAAATTAAATATTGCTATAGATTATGGTGGTAAGTGAGATATTGTAAATTGTATAAAAAAAATAATTAAAAAAAATAATAAAAATATTATTAGTATTAAAGATATTGATGAGAATTTAGTAAAAAAAAATTTATGTTTAGGTAATTTACCTTCAGTAGATTTATTAATACGTACTGGTGGAGAAAAAAGAATAAGTAATTTTTTATTATGGCAAATTGCATATGCTGAAATTTTTTTTATAAATATTTTATGACCTGATTTTAGTTGTATTTATTTTAAAAATATACTTAATAATTTCTTTTTAAGAAATAGAAAATTTGGAAAAAATTAAAAATGTTATTTTTTTATAATTTATTTTTTAAAATTAAAAAATTTTTTTTATTTTTAATTTTATTATCATTTTATTATAATTGTTTTGCTAATAAATTTTATAATATAAATAATATTATTTTAAATATTAAAAATAATAATATTAATTCTTATTATTATAAAAAAATATTAAAAAATAAATTTGGAAATTATATATCTAGAAATAATGTTATAAAAATTAAATATTTTTTATATAGATTAAATCATTTTAGTAAAATTAAAATTTTTTATTTAAAAAATAATAATATATTGTTTTTATTAGAATATAAATTTATAATTAAAAAATTATTTTTTGTTGGAAATAAAATATTTAATAATTATAAAATTTTATATTTTTTAAATAAATTTAATATTTCTAATGGAAAATTTTTAAATAATTATAGTATTTTAAAATTTAAAATTTATTTAATTAATAAATATAAGAAAATAGGTAAATATAATATTAATATAAAATTTTTAAAAGTTAATTTAAATAAAAATAAACTTTTATTAAAAATAATTATAAATGAAGGTAATTTTTTAAAAGTTAAAAAAATTAATATTTTTGGTAATAATAATATTAGTAAAAATAAAATTTTTTCTTTAATGAAAATTAAAGAATCTAATTTTGTATTTAATTTTTTATTTAAAAATAATTTTTATTATGATAAATTTATAAAAGATTTAAATAATATAAAATATTATTATTTAAATAATGGTTATTTTGATTTTTTTATAGAAGATATAAAAATTAAATTTTATAAAAAAAATATATTAAATATTTTTATTAAATTAAATGAAGGTAATAGATATAAAATATATAATATTATATTTAAAAGTGATATTTTAAATTTTTATAAAATATTGAATTTAATTAAAAAAAAAGAATTTAAAAAAAATATGTATTATAAATATAATAAAATTAAAAATATTATTTCTAATATAAATATTTTTTTTAAACAAAAAGGTTATGCTAATTTAAATATAAGTATAAAATATAAAAAGTATAAATATAATATTATATTTTTTATAAATATTAATTTTAATAAAAAATTTTATATTAATAAAATTTTATTTAAAGGAAATATTAAAATAAAGAAAAAATTTCTAAAAAAAAATATATCTTTAGTTAAAGGTCAATTATATAATATTTCTTTAATTAAAAAAGTAATTTTAGATTTAAAGAATACTAATTTTTTTATTTATATAAAATATAAAGAAGAATTTATTAATATTTATAAATCAAATAAGATAAATATTATTTATAAAGTTTTAGAAAAAAAAGATAATATATTTAATATTGATGTTAGTTATGGAAATAAAAATATTATAAATTATAATATAAAATTTTTTAAAAGAAATTTTTTATTTTATAATAATAATTTTTTAATTAAAATTTTAAAAACTAAATTTAATAAATCTATAAATACATTTTTTATTTATCCAATAAATGGAAATTATAATACATATATAAAACATGAATTTTTATTTAATAATTTAATAAAAAATAATTTTAATAATTACGGATATTTAAATTCTAATTACATTATTAAAAATAGTATTATTTTTTTATTTAATAAAAATTTTAAATATAATTTATCTTTAAATTATAGTAATAATTTTTTATATAAAGTAAAATCTCAGTTATTATATATAGAATATTTAAATTCTATAAATAAAAAATTTAATTTAAATTCTTTAAATAATAATTTTTATATAAATAGTTTATTTTTAATAAATAATTTTTCTTTTAATAAATTAGATAATAATATTTTTCCTAATTTTGGATATTATATTAATTTATATATTAAATATACTTTATTAAATTTATATAATAATTATTTTAAAATAAATTTTTCCTTTTCTAATTATATTCCTTTAAATAAATATAAAAAATGAATATTATTTATTAATAATAATATAGGATATGTAAAAAATTTAGATAATAAAAAAATACCTTTTTATGAATATTTTAATTTTGGAAAAAATAAAAATTTTATTCGTAATTTTAATTATGAAAATATTAATATGAATAAAATATTTATAAATTCTAAAAGTTATAAATGTAAAAATAAAAAAAATATATGTTTTTCAAAAAGTTCTTTAGAAGGAAATTTCATTTTATCTAATAATTTAGATATTATTATTCCAAATTATTATTTTTTAAATAATTATTATTCTAAATTTATTCGTATTTCTTTTTTTTTAGATAATGGTATTATATTAAATAATAATTTAAATAATATATTTAAAAATATTAATAATAATAATAATATTATAAATAATAATTATTATAAAAATATTTTAAAATCGTCTATTGGAATTTATTTTAATATTATAACTCCTATAGGTCCTTTGAATTTATCATTTGGATTACCTATTAATTATAATAATAATAATGAAATAAATTATTTTCAATTTAATATTGGTAATATATTTAATTAAGGAGTAATATGCAGAAAATTTTAAAAATTTTTTTTTTAATTTTATTAATATTTTTTAATAATTATGTTTTTTCTTATTCTAAAGTTGTTATATTAAATGTTGATAAAGTAATTAAAAATTCTATTAAATATAAAAAGTTTATTAAAAATTTGAATTTTAAAGTTAATAAAAAATATTTAGAATTAAATATAAAATTAAGTAATTTATTAAATCAAGAAAAAAAAATAAATAATAATGAAAAATTTAAATATTTAAATAAAGAAATAAATTTTAAAAAAAAAAAAATATTAAATAGAATTAATAATTTAAAAATATTTTTTAATAAAAAAAATATTTATATATATAAAAAAATTTTAATTAAAATTAAAAATATAATTTATCTTTTAATTAAAAAATATAAATATGATTTAATTATTGATTCTAATATAGTTATTTATCATAATTCTAATATTTTAGATATAACAAATAATGTAATTAAAAAAATTAATTAAAATAATTATTTATTTATGTGTTCTCTCAAATTTATTCATCTTAATGTACATAGTGATTATTCTATAAAAGATAGTATATGTAAAATAAATGATATTTTAAAAAAAGCATATTATTTTAATATGCCTTCTATAGCTTTAACAGATTATTTTAATTTATCTGGTATTATTAAATTTTATAAGAAATCTTTATTTTATGGAATAAAACCTATATTTGGAATTGATGTTGGTATATATTATAAAGATATTAATAGTATTAATTTTTCTACTTTATTAATAATTAATAAAGTAGGTTATTATAATTTAATGAAATTAATTTCTATTGCTTATAAAAATTATTATAAATTAAAGATTTTATATATTGATAATGAATTATTATATAAATTTTATGATGGTTTAATATTAATATATTCTATAAATTATTATTCTTATAATGTTAAAAAATTTTTTTTTTATGATATTATTAAAGTTAATAAACATATATTTTTTTTAAAAAAAATTTTTGGTAAACATTTATATTTAAATATATTTAAACTAAATCATAAAAAACAGAATATATATTTAAAAGATACAATATTATGTTCTAAAAAGAATAAAGTATCTTTAGTTTGTACAAATAAAATATTATTTTTTAATAAAAATGATTTTTATATAAGTAAAATTCGTTCTTCTATATATTATAATTGTACATTAGATAAAGTATCTTCTTTAATAGATTATACAAATCAATATTATTTTAAATCTCAAGATGAGATGTTTAATTTATTTTGTAATATAAAAAATTCTTTATTTAATACTATTAAAATCTCCTATATATGTAATTTTTTAATTAAAAAAAAAAAAATTATATTACCTAATTTTCCTTATAAAGGAAAATATTCTTCTAATGATTATTTAAAAAAAAAAGTTTTTTTTGGTTTAAATAGAAGATTATCTTTTAATAAAAATGTTAAGTTAAAAAATAAATATTTATTACGTATAAGTAAGGAATTAGATATAATATTTAAATTAAATATTTCTAATTATTTTTTAATAGTTATGGAATTTGTTAAATGATCTAAAGATAATAATATTTATGTTGGTCCAGGTAGAGGTTCTGGTTCTGGTTCTTTAGTTGCATTTTTATTATATATAACTGATGTTGATCCTATAAAATTTGATTTAATTTTTGAAAGATTTTTAAATATTGAAAAAATTTCAATGCCAGATTTTGATATTGATTTTTGTATGAAAAATCGTGATAAAGTATTTTCACATTTGGAAAATGTATATGGTTGTAATTCTGTAGCTCAAATTGTAACTTTTAGTACTATGACAGCAAAATCTGTTTTAAGAGATGTAGGAAGAGTATTAGGATATTCATATCGTTTTGTTGATTATTTAGCTAAATTAATACCTTTAGATATAAATATAACTTTTAAGAAAGCTCTTATATTAGAAAATAAACTCAGTATTTTATATAACTCTAATAAAGATGTTAAATATTTAATTGATATTTCTTGTAAATTAGAAGGTATTATTAAAGGTATAGGAAAACATGCAGGAGGAATAATTATATCTCCTATTCCTGTAGTAAATTTTTGTGCTACATATTATGATGAAAATACAAAAAAAATATTTACTCAATTTGATAAAGAAGATATAAAATATATTGGTTTAATAAAATTTGATTTATTAGGTTTAAGAACTTTAACAATTATTAATAATACTATTAATATAATAAATAATAAAAAATATTTTAAAAATAATTTTGATATTAATAAAATATCATTAAATGATAAATTAAGTTTTAAATTATTACAAAAATCTGAAACTATAGGAGTTTTTCAATTAGAATCTAATGGAATGAGAAAATTAATAAATAAATTGCATCCAGATAATTTTGATGATATAGTTTCTTTATTAGCTTTATTTAGACCTGGTCCTTTACAATCTGGAATGGTTGATAATTTTATTAATCGTAAAAATGGTAAAGAAATTATATATTATCCTGATAAAAATTGACAACATAAATTATTAATACCTATATTAAAATATACTTATGGAATAATATTATATCAAGAGCAAGTAATGAAAATAGCTCAAGTTTTAGCTAATTATAGTTTAGAAAAAGCTGATGAATTAAGATTAGCTATGACTAAAAAAGATCATAAGAAAATGAAAGTTCATGAAAAAATATTTCGTAAAGGTTCTATTTCTCTAGGAATAGATGGAAATTTTTCTTTAAAAATATTTTCTTTAATGAAAAATTTTGCTAGTTATGGTTTTAATAAATCTCATTCAGTATCTTATGCTTTATTGGCATATCAAACTTTATGATTAAAAGCTAATTTTACTTCTGAATTTTTAATATCTATAATGAATTCTGATATAAGTAATATAAAAAAAATAATTTTAATTATTAATGAAGCTAAAAGAATAAATATTAAAATAATTTTTCCTAATATTAATTTAAGTTCTTATTATTTTTTTATAAATAAAAAAAAGGAAATAGTTTATGGTTTAGGGGCTATTAAAGGTATAGGAAAAAGTTCTATAAAACATATTTTAAATATTAGAAATAAATATGGTTTATTTAATAATTATATTGATTTTTGTAAATTAATATATAATAATAAAATAACTAAATTGGTTTTAGAAAAATTAATTTTTTCTGGTTCTTTAGATGTTTTTAATATAAATAGATCAGTATTATTTGATAATATAAAAAAAATTTTATATATTATAAAAAATTATAATAATAATTTAAATTTTAAACAATTATCTTTATTTAAAAAAAAAAGTGTATTAGATTCTTATATGTATAGAAAGATTAATAAATCTATTCCATCTTTAAATTATAAAAACATTTTAAATAAAGAAAAAGAGTCTTTAGGATTTTATTTAACTGATCATCCTGTAAATAAGTATATTAATATTATTAAAAAAAAAATTAATTTTATTTATATAAAAAAAATATTATCTAAAAAAAATACTAATTTAGTAAATATATTTGGTTTAATTACTGATATAAAATTTATATCTACTAAAAATAATAATCGTATTTGTATATTAAATTTGGATGATAATACTAATAATATAGATGTATTAATTTTTAAAAATATATATAATAAATATTATTCTATTTTAGATTTATATAATATTATTATTATTAATGGTTATTTAAAATATCAAAATAATAATTATAAAAATATTTTTTTAGCTAATTATATAAAATTAGTAGAAAAATAAACTTTATAATTTTTTAATTAATTTAAATTTTATGTCTAAATTTTGTTTTATTACTAAAAAAAAATCTTTATTTGGAATTAAAAGATCTTATTCTATGAATAAATCTAAAAAAAAATTTTTACCTAATTTACATAATCATCGTTTTTGGTTATCTGATAAAAATAAATTTATTAAATTAAAATTAAGTTGTAAAGCTATAAGAATTATAAATAAAATTGGAATTGAAAAAGTTTTAATTAATAATAATATTAAAGGTTTATAATGGCTAAAAAAAAAAGAATAAATATAAAATTATTATCTTCTTCTGGAAGTGGGCATTTTTATACTTCTACAAAAAATATAAATAATACAAAAAAAAAAATTTCTATTAAAAAATATGATCCAATTTTTAAAAAACGTTTTATATATAATGAAGTTAAAATTAAATAAAATATTTTAATTATATATATATATATATTATATTTTTTTATAATTTTTTTTTAAAAAATTACAGATACTTTTATGTGTTTCTTTAATTCCTTTTTTTTTATTGTTTCATTGAGCAGGACATATCATTTTAGTTTTTTTATTAAAATTTATTGCATCTATTATTCTTAATAATTCATTTATATTTCTTCCTATTTGTAAATCATTTGTTGATTCATGTCTTATTATTTTATTATTGTCTATTATAAAAGTTGTTCTCAATGAATTGTATAAATTTTTATTTTTTATTTTATATATTTTTTGTATTTTTCTATTAATATCTGATAAAATAGTAAATTTTATTGAACCTATTCCTCCATTATTAATTGGAGTATTTTTTCATGCTATATGTGTATATACAGAATCTATAGATATTCCAAATATTTTTGTGTTTCTTTTTTTAAATTCATCATATCTATTATTTAATGCTAATATTTCTGATGGACATATATAAGTAAAATCTAAAGGTCAAAAAAATAATAATATATTTTTATTTATTGAATTTTCATATAAATCAAAATTTATAATTTTATTATTTTTATCAATTGCTTTTGTTATAAAATTTGGAGCTTTTAATGTAACTAACATATTGTTTTAATTCCTATTTAAAATTTATAATATATATATTATTATATATATTAATTATAATATTAGTAATATATTAAAATGGTTAAATATAATAAAAATATTATTTATTCTTGATTTAAATATTATTATATTAATATAATAAATATTTTTAATATTAATAAATTAAAGATTTTTAATTTTATTTTTAAATATTCTTGTAATTTAAATATTAATATTTTAATATTTAGTTTAGTTAAATGAATTTTTTGTAATAATAAAAAAAAATATTTATCATGTAATAAATGTTTAAATTGTATTTTATTAAAAAAAAAAAATTATTTTAATTATTATTATATTAATAATAATATAAATATTTCTTCAATTAAAGAAATATATAATAAATTATTAACTAATATTAATATTAATAAAATTAAAATAATTTATTTTAATAATTTTAAATTTAATAATTATTATATTAATAATTTTTTATTAAAAGTATTAGAAGAAAATAATGGTAAATTTATTTTTATATTTAGTTGTTTAAATAATATTTTAATACCTAATACTATATTAAGTAGATCATTTATATTAAGGATTAAATTTCCTAAAGAAAAAGTAATATTTAAATGATTATATAATAAATTTAATAATAATAATAATATAAATAAAAATATTATTTTGTCTTGTATTAGATTAAGTAATAATTCTATAATTGATTCATTAATATGAATTAAAAAAAATATTTTAATTAGAAAAAATATTATTAAATTAATATCAAATTTAAATAAATTTAATATAAATAATTTAGTAAAGAATATAAATGATGATAATTTAGAAATTAATTTATATATATTAATTACTTTATTTTTAGATTATATTAAATATAAATATAAAATTATTAAATATTTATATAATTTAGATTTATATTATTTTTTTAAAAAAAAAATGAAATATTTTAATATAAATAATATATATTTAATTTTAAATAGAATTATTTTTTGTTTATCAGCTATTAAAAATATTAATAATATAAATAGAAATATTTTATTATATGATTTAATAAATTTTTTATTAATTAATTTTAATAATAATAATAATAGGTAATTTAATGTATTTATTTGATTCTCATTGTCATATTGATAAAATTTTTAATTATTTTTTATTTAAAAATATAAAAGATTTTTTATTATTTATAAAATTAAAAAAAATTAAATATTTATTATCTGTTTCTGTTAGTATTAAAAATTTTTTTTATATATTTTCTATGTTATCTTATATTAAACAAGATATAATTAAATTATCTTGTGGAATTCATCCTTTATATATTAAAAATATAAAAAAAGAAGATTTATATTTTTTAAAAAAAATAATTTTATTTAAAAATGTTATAGCTATTGGAGAATGTGGTTTAGATTATAAAAATATTAATAATAATACTTTTGATAAATATAAACAAATTAAAATATTTATATATCATTTATATTTATCAAATAAATATAAAAAACCATGTATTATACATTCTAGATTATCTTGATTAGATACTTTTAATATACTTAAAAAATTTAATATTTTAAATTTTGGTGCTGTATTACATTGTTATAGTTATTCTGATAGAAATATTTTATATAAATTTTTAGATTTAGGTTTATATATATCTTTATCAGGTTTAATAACGTTTAAAAATAATTTTTTATTACAAAATATTATAAAATATATACCTTTAGATAGATTATTAATTGAAACAGATTCTCCTTATTTATCTCCTGTTCCTTATAGAAATAAAAAAAATGATCCAAGTAAAATTATTTTTATAATTAAAAAAATATCTAAATTAAAAAAATTAGATTTTGATTTTATATTAAAATTTTGTTTTAATAATTTTATTAAATTATTTAAAATTTAATTTCTCTTTTTTTATATAAAAAACTTTATTATTTTTATTATTTAAATTAAATCAATTAAATTTTATTTTTTTATTATTTTTTATAATTTTTTTTTTTTGATGTCCTGTTTCACATATTAAATATCCTTTTTTATTTAAAAAATTATATGATTGATTAATTATTTTTTGAATTATATATAATCCATTTTTTTTTGTTATTAATGATATTTTAGGTTCATAAAAATATTCTTTTGTTAAATATTTTATATCATTTTTACCCAAATAAGGTGGATTTGATATAATCAAATCGTATTTTTTATTTTTTATATTTTTATATAAATTAGATTTTATTATTTTAATTTGTTTATTTTTTTTATGTAAAAAAATATTTTTTTTTGCTACTTTTAAAGCTTTAAATGAAATATCTGAAGCATCTATATAAGATTTAGGATACAAATATGAACATGCTATAGCTATACATCCACTTCCTGTACATAAATCTAATATATATTTAGGTTTTTTTTTTAATTTTATTAATTTTTTATTTATTATTTCTGATATTGGTGATCTTGGAATTATAACATTTCTATTTATATATATTTTTTTTTTACAAAATCATGTATTTTTTGTTAAATATGCAATTGGTATTCTTTTTTTAATTCTCAATTTTGCTAATTTAATTATTTTTTTTTTATTTTTTTTACTTATATATATATTATTTATTTTATTATATTTTTTATTTATATTAATATTTAAAATTGAATATAGTAAATGAATTGTTTCTGATAAATAATTATAGGTATTATGACCATAATATATATTACTTTTTTTAAATAAATTTTTACAATATTTAAATAAATATAAAAATAATTTATTTTTCATGATATATTATATAATATATTTATTTTTTATATAAGATATATATTATTACGGAAGTGGCGAAATGGTAGACGCACTAGAATTAGAGTCTAGTACTTAATTGTATACGAGTTCAAATCTCGTCTTCCGTAATTTTTGGGGTATAGCCAAGTGGTAAGGCATCGGGTTTTGATCCCGAGATCCCAGGTTCAAATCCTGGTACCCCTGTAAAAGGCTATGTAGCTTAGTTGGTAGAGCACAGCATTCATAACGCTGAGGTCATGGGTTCAATTCCCATCATAGCTATTTTAAAATATTAGTATTTATTGTTTAATAATATGTGTAAAAATTTATATATAAAAACATGAGGATGTCAAATTAATAAATATGATTCTGATAAAATTATTTCGTATTTATTTAATTCATCAAAAAAATATTTTTTAGTTAATTCTTGATTTAAAGCAGATATAATAATTTTAAATACTTGTTCTGTTAGAAAAAAAGCTGAATACAAATTATATTCTTATTTAAATCAAATTAAAGAATTTAAAAAAAAAAAAAGTGATTTATTAATTATTGTTTGTGGTTGTGTTGCTTCTAAAGAAAAAGATAAATTATTTTTAAAATATAAAATAATAGATATAATTTGTGGAACACAAAATATTAAAAATATTCCTTTTTTAATTAAAAGTTTTTATAAAAATAAAAAAAAAATAGTTAATGTAGATTTTTTTAAAAATATAAATAAAAACATTTTTTATATAAATAAAAATAATAATTATTTAAGTAATACTTTTGTTACTATTATGGAAGGATGTAATAAATTTTGTTCTTATTGTGTTGTTCCTTTTACTAGAGGTAGACAAATAAGTCGTACTCCAGAAGATATTATTTCTGAAATAAATTATTTAGTTTCTAATGGTATATGTGAAGTTAATTTGTTGGGACAAAATGTAAATTCTTATTTTAGTTATTTATCTAATGGTAAGAAATGTAATTTTTCATATTTATTAAATTTAATTTCAGAAATTGATGGAATTAAAAGAATTAAATTTACTAGTAGTCATCCTTTAGATTTTAAAGATGATGTAATTTTATGTTATAAAAATATTTCTAAGATAGTTAATTATTTACATTTACCCGTTCAAAGTGGATCTAATAGAATTTTAAATATTATGGGAAGAAATTATAATATAAAATATTATAAGAATATTATATATAAATTATTAAGTATAAGACCAAATATGTTATTTGGTTCAGATTTTATAGTTGGTTTTCCTTCTGAAAATAATGAAGATTTTAAATTAACTTTAGATTTAATTAAAGAAATAAAATTTGATAATAGTTATGCTTTTATTTATTCTCCTAGAGAGGGAACAAAATCATATAAAATGAAAGATGATATTTCTATATTTATAAAGAAAAAAAGATTATATAAAATTCAATCTTTATTAATTAAAAATTCTATTTATTGAAGTAAAAATATGTTAAAAAGTATTCAAGAAGTTTTAGTAGAAGGGTATACTAAAAGAAATAATTATTATTATGGTCGTTGTTTAAATAATAAAATTGTTTATTTTAGAAGTAATAGATGTAATTTAATAGGTAAAATAATAGATATAAAAATATTAAAGAATGTAAATAGTTCATTATATGGATTTATTTTATAATTATTAAATTTATGTTAAAAAATATAAAGAAAAAATATAATTTTTTTTTAAAAACTAAATTTTGTTTTATAAAACCTAAAACTAAAACACAAAATTTATATTTAAATAATATTTTAAATAAAATTATAACTTTTGGTATAGGAGTTTCTGGAACTGGAAAAACATATTTAGCAACAGCTTCAGCAATTGATTTTTTTAAAAAAAGAAAAATTAATAGAATTATTTTAGCTAGACCTATTGTTGAAGCTGGAGAAAAATTAGGTTATTTACCTGGAAATTTTAATCAAAAAATAGATCCTTATTTATCACCTATGTATGATGTTTTATTTGAAATTTTAGGTTCAAATTTTTATAAAAAATATATATCTAATAATATTATAGAAGTTGTTCCACTAGCATATATGAGAGGAAGAACTTTTAATGATTGTTTTATAATATTAGATGAAGCTCAAAATACTACTATTTCTCAAATGAAAATGTTTTTGACACGTTTAGGTTTTAATTCTAAAGCTGTTATTAATGGGGATATATCTCAAATAGATTTACCAAAAAATGTTTATTCTGGTTTAAAACACGCTATTAAAATTTGTAAAAATTTAAGAGATATAGGTATTGTATATTTTAATGCTAATGATATTATGCGTTCTACTATTGTAGGTGATATTATTAAGGCGTATGATAAATATGAAAATTTAATTAATAAATAATATTTATGATTAATATATTAAATTTTAATATAATTTATTTTTATAGAAATTTTAAATTAGTTCCTAATAAATATTTTTTTTATAAGATTTTAGAAGAAATTTATTTATTTTTTAATATTAAAAAAGTTGTTTGTATAGTTATATTAGATTATAAAAGAATGATTTTTTTAAATAAAAAATATAATTATAAGAATTATATTACTGATGTGTTATCTTTTTCTTATTGTTGAAATATTAAAAATAATTTATTAGGAGATATTATTTTATGTCCAGTTGAAATATATAGAAGATCAAAATTAAAAAAAATAAAATATTTATTTTATTTTTCTTATCTTTTAATACATAGTTTTTTACATTTATTAAATTTCAATCATAAAAAATATAGTGATTATATAATTATGTTAACATATGAGAAATTTTTTTTTTATAATATTTGAAAGGAAAATATAATTTTAAATTAAATTATAATTATGTTTAATAATAATGATAATTCTTTAAAAGAATTTAATACTTTTAATATAAATGTTTATGCTAATAAAATTTATATAATTTATACTATTTATGAACTTAAAAAAATTATATTTTATTATAATAAAAATAATAATAGAATTATATTATTAGGTAAAGGTAGTAATATATTGTTAATGGATAATTTTTATGGAATTGTTATTATAAATAGAATTAAGGGTATTAAAATTTATCAAGATATAAATTTTTGATTTTTAAGTATAAATTCAGGTGAATTATGGTCTGATATAGTAGATTTTTCATTTAATAATGGTATTTTTGGTCTAGAAAATTTATCACAAATTCCTGGAACTGTTGGTGCTGCAGTAGTAAATAATATAGGTGCTTATGGTTGTGAAATAAAAAATTTTGTATTATGTGTAAAAGTTTTAGATATATATTCTGGTTTATTGTTTTATATTAATAATCATAAATGTTTTTTTTCTTATAGATATAGTATATTTAAAAATTTTTTTTATAAAAGGTATATAATAATAAATGTTATATTAAGAATTAAAAAAAATTGGAAACCTTGTTTATTATATAAAGATTTATTATATTTTTTTGATCCAAAAAATTCAAATATAAATCCTATAGATATATATAATACTATTTTAAATTTGAGAAATATTAAAATACCTAATTATAAGATATTAGGAAATATAGGAAGTATTTTTAAAAATCCTGTTTTAGATATAAAAAAATTTATTAAATTAAGAAATGAATATTATAAAATTTTTAGTAAAATAAAATATTTTTTTTTTAATAAATATATTAAAATACCTGCTGCTTTATTGATTGATAAGTGTAAATTAAAAGGTTATACTATTGGAGAAGCTAAAGTATATGATAAACAATCATTAATTATTGTTAATATTGGTAATGCTTTACCTAAAGATATATTTAAATTAATTAATTTTATTAAAAAAAAAGTATTTGATAAATTTAATATTTTATTAGAATTAGAAATTAAAATTATTTTTTTTTAATATATAATATATAATTTTAAAAGTAAATTTATTATTAACAATTTGATTTATAAATATTAATGAATACTTATTTTAAAAAAATAAATTTATATTTATTATTTGTTTTATTATTTATATATAATTTTTTTTTATATAAATATAATTTTTATTTTAATTCTTTTTTAAAATTTTTTTATTCATATTTATTTTTTTGTTTATTTAAAAAAATAAATTTTTTTAAAAATATTATTTTTTTTTTTAAAAAATCAAAATTAGAAATTTCAAAAGTTATATGACCTTCTTTTAAAGAAGTAACTAAAAATATTATTATAATTTTTTTATTTAGTTTTTTTATTTCTGTTATTATTTGATTAATTGATAAAATTATATTATATATAATTTTTATTATTAATAATTTAAATTTTTAAATAAAATATTATGAATATTAAAAAGAAATTATGATATGTAGTTCATGTATTTTCTAATTTTGAAGATAAAATTATAAAATCTTTAAAGGATTATATAAAATTATATAAATTAGAAAATGATTTTGGAGAGATTTTAGTTCCTACTGAAGAAGTAATTGAAATAAAAAATGGTATTAGAAAAAAAAGTAAAAAAAAATTTTTTCCTGGTTATTTTTTAATTAATATGGTAATGAATAATAAAAATTGGTATTTAATTCGTAATATACCTAAAATAGTTGGTTTTATTGGAGGTGATTTAGGGAATCCTTTTCCTGTTAGTGAAAAAGAAATTAAAATTATAAAAGATAAGTTAAATAAAATAAGTGGTAAACCTAGACCAAAAATTTTATTTGAATATGGTGAATTAATTAGAATTAATAATGGTCCTTTTTGTGATTTTAGTGGTACAGTTGAAGAAATTGATTATGATAAAAATCGTTTAAAAGTATCTGTTTTAATATTTGGTAGATCTACTCCTGTAGAATTAGATTTTTCTCAAGTAGAAAAAAATGATTATTAATTTTTTTAAAAAAAAAAAAATAAAAAAATGTCTAAAAAAAAAAATATATATATAAAATTACAAGTTTTATCTGGAATGGCTAATCCTAGTCCACCTGTAGGGCCTATTTTAGGTCAAAAAGGTGTTAATATTATGGAATTTTGTAAATTATTTAATAAAAAAACTTCTAATTTAGAAAAAGGTATTCCTATACCAGTTATAATTAAAGTTTATTCTGATCGTAGTTTTACTTTTGTTATTAAAAGTCCTCCAGTATCATATTTAATTAAAAAAGAAATATCTATTAATTTTGGTTCTAAAAAACCTGGTCATGATATTATTGGTTATATTAAAAAATCTTCTATTTTAAAAATTGCTAAAATAAAATATCTTGATACAAATAGTTGTAATTTAGATTCTATTTATAAATCAATTATTGGTACTGCTATTTCTATGGGAGTTAAAATTAAAAATTAATATATTATGAATATAAAAAAAAATAAAGAAAAAATTATAAAAATATTTGATTTAGTAAAGAAAAGTTCTAAAAAAAGATTTATTGAATCAATAGATGTTGATATAAATTTATTATTAGATTATAAAGATATTAGTCAAAATATTTGTGGAAATTTATTATTTCCTTATAGGAATAAGAATAAAAGAAGAATAGTTGTATTTACTGATGAATCAAATTTTAAAATTGCTTATAAAGCAGGTGCTTTTTTTGTAGGTAATAATGATTTATTTGATAAAATTAAAAATAATAAAATTAAATATGATTTAGTTATTTGTAGTTATAATTATATTAATATTGTAAGTAAATTAGGATATATATTAGGGCCTAAAGGATTAATGCCTAATTTAAAATTAGGTACTATTACTAATGATATAAAAAATACTGTTTCTGATTTTGTAAAGGGTAAAGTAATATATAAAAGTGATAAATATGGAATTATTCATATTAGTATAGGTAAAATTAATTTTTCTAATGAAGAATTATTTTCTAATTTTTTTTATTTAATAAATTCTATTTTATTAAATAAATTAAATAAAGTTGATAATGATATTTTTATAAAAAAAATTAGTGTATCTAGTACAATGGGAAAAAGTTATATTATTAATTTAAATTAAATTTTTGTGAGATATTAATGTCATTAAGTTTAAATAATAAAAAAAAATATATTTTTAATATGTTAAATAGAATTAATAATTGTTTATCTATATTAGTTATAAATTTTAATAGATTAAAATCAAATGATTTAGTATATTTACGTAAAAATAGTAGTAAAAAAGGATTTTTTATTTCTGTAATACATAATAATTTATTTAAGATAGTTTTAGATAAATTAAATTTAAAAATTTTAAAAAGTAAAATTATTGGTTCTACATTAATATTTTATTCTTTAAAATCTTATAGTTATCCTTCTTTAATTTTTGAAAAGTTTTTATTTAAATATAAAAATAAAATTAAATTAAATACTATTTGTATAAATAAAAAAATAGTTGATTATAATTTTCATAAAAGAATTTCATTATTAAATAATGTTAAAATTTCATTACAATATTTAATTAATTATATTAAAAATATTTCTATAATTAAATTTTTACATGTTTTATTAATTATTAAAAATAATAAATTTGGAGTTTAATATATGAAAAAAAATAATAAAAAAATTTTAGATAAAATTTCATCTATGACATTAATTGAAATTATAGAATTAATTAATGATATAGAAAAAAAATTTGGTATAGATTCTAAAAATTATCAATTAAATAATAATATTGGTAAAGATGAAACTAAAGAAATTAAAAAAAAAGAATTTGATTTATATTTAGATTCTATAGGTAATAATAAAATTGCGGTAATAAAAATAGTACGTAGTTTTTTAAATTTAGGTTTAAAAGAATCTAAAGATTTAGTAGAATCATGTCCTGTATTAATAAAAAATAAAATTAAAGAAAAAGAATCAAATTTATTAAAAAAATCTTTAGAAGAAGTTGGCGCTAAAGTTATTTTAAAATAAGTTATATATGGATAAAATTATATGATTTATTCTAACACTAAAATTAAATGTATACGTAAAAATTTTAATAAAATACCTAAAATTTTAGATATACCATATTTATTATCTATTCAAATAGATTCTTATAATAATTTTTTATATAAAAAAAAAAATAAATTATCTGGTTTAAATTCATGTTTTAATTCTATTTTTCCAATATATAGTTATAATAATGATATAAAATTAGATTATTTAGGTTATAAAATTAAAAAATCTTTATTTAGTGATAAAGAATGTTTAATTAGAGGTTTAACTTATTTTATAAGTATAAAAGTAAAATTATGTTTATATATATATAATAATGATTTAAAAAGTAAAAATAAAAATATATGTTATAAAAAAAAACAATATGTTTATTTTGGTGATATTCCTTTAATGACAGAAAGAGGAACTTTTGTAGTTAATGGTACGGAAAGAGTTGTTGTATCTCAATTACATCGTAGTCCTGGAGTTTTTTTTGATAGTGATAAAGGAAAAAATAATACTTCTGGTAAAATTTTATATAATGCTAGGATTATACCATATAGAGGATCATGATTAGATTTTGAATTTGATTCAAAAGATATCTTATATATGCGTATAGATAGAAAACGTAAATTACCTGCTACTATTATATTAAAATGTTTAGATTATTCAAAATCTAAAATATTAAATTTATTTTTTGATTTTTTATCTATTAAAATTATAAATAATAATATATTTTTAACTTTTAAACCTATAGAATTGAAGAATAAAATATTTAATTTTGATATTATTCATAATAATATTAAATATTTAAAAAAAGGTGAAAAAGTTGATAATAAATGTATAGAAAAAATGAAATTGAATAAAGTTAATTATTTTTTAGTACCAAATAAATATTTAATAGATAAAATTTTAGCTAAAGATTGTAAATTTATTTTAAATAATAAGAAATATATTTTATATTCTAATACTAAAATAAATGATAATATTTTAAATGATTTAATTAATAGTAATTGTGATAATATAAATATATTATATATTGATGAATTAATAAATAATTCTTATATTTTTAATACTTTATTAATTGATAATACTATAGATAAAAATTCAGCTTTAATGGAAATTTATCGTATTATTAAACCTGGGGAACCTTTTACTAAAGAAGCTTCTAAAAAATTATTTTATAATTTATTTTTTTCTTCAAGTAAATATGATTTATCTAATGTTGGTAGAATGAAGTTAAATAAATCTTTAAATATAAGAGATATTAATGTTACAGTTTTAACTTGTAAAGATATTATTAATGTAATTAAAAAATTAATAAATATTAAAAATAACATAGAAGAAGTTGATGATATAGATAATTTAAGTAATAGAAGAGTTCGTTGTGTTGGTGAAATGATTGAAAATCAATTTCGTATTGGTTTAATAAGAATTAAAAAAATTATTAAAGATCGTTTTTCTATTGAAAATTTAGATAAATTATCACCTAAAGATATAGTTAATGCAAAAATTATATCTATTATAATTAAAGATTTTTTTTGTTCTAATCAATTATCTCAATTTATGGACCAAAATAATCCTTTATCTGAAATTACACATAAACGTAGAATATCTACTTTAGGTCCAGGTGGTTTAACTAGAGAAAGAGCGGGTTTTGAAGTTAGAGATATTCATTCTACTTATTATGGTAGAATTTGTCCTATTGAAACTCCTGAAGGACCTAATATTGGTTTAATTAATTCTTTATCTATTTATGCTAAAATTAATGATTATGGTTTTATAGAAACTCCTTATATAAAAATTAAAGATGGTTATTTAACTAATATTATAGATTATTTATCTTCTGTTGAAGAATATAATTATATTATAGCTCCAGCTGATATTACAATAAATAAATATAATAAAATAAAGAATGATTGTACATTATGTAGATATAAAGGAGAATTTAATATATTTAAAAGAGATAAAATAAATTATATAGATGTTTCTCCTCAACAAATAGTTTCTGTTGGTGCTTCTTTAATTCCATTTTTAGAACATGATGATGCAAATAGAGCTTTAATGGGAGCTAATATGCAACGTCAAGCTGTTCCTTGTTTAATACCAGAAAGACCTTTAGTAGGTACTGGAATGGAACGTATAATAGCTAGTGATTCTGGTACTTGTGTTATATCAAAAAGTGATGGTATTGTTAAATATGTTGATTCTTCTAAAATAGTAATAGAAAATAAAATTAATGATAATGATTTATTAAAGAATATTTATTTATATGATTTATTTAAATATTTACGTTCTAATCAAAATACTTGTATAAATCAAAAACCATGCGTTTATTTAGGTGATAAAGTTAAAAAAGGAGATGTTTTAGCAGATGGTTTTGCTACTAATTATGGTGAATTATCTTTAGGTCAAAATGTTCGTGTAGCTTTTATGTCTTGATACGGATATAATTTTGAGGATTCAATATTAATTTCTGAAAATATAATTTATAAAGATGTTTTTACTACTTTACATATTCAAGAATTGTCTTGTATATGTAGAGATACTAAATTAGGTCCAGAAGAAATTACTTCTGATATTCCTAATGTTAGTAATTATTCTTTATCTAAATTAGATGAAAGTGGAATTATAAATATAGGTTCAGAAGTTTCTGTTGGTGATATTTTAGTAGGTAAGATAACTCCTAAAGGAGAAACACAATTAAGTCCAGAAGAAAAATTATTACGTGCCATATTTGGTGAAAAAGCTTCTGAAGTTAAAGATTCTTCTTTAAGAGTTCCTAATGGTTGTAATGGTAAAATTATAGATGTTCAAATATTTTCTAGAGAAGGATTATCAAAAGATAAAAGATCTTTAAATATTGAAAAAAATAAATTATTTAATATTAAAAAAAAAATTAATATAGAATTATTATATTTTAAAGAAATATTAATTAAATATATAAATAAAATTTTACATAAATTTAATATTATTTTTTATGTTGATTCTAATATTGATGATATTTATAATTTAAAAATATGTGATTTAAATATTAAAAATAAAATTTTTGAATTAATTGATTCTTATAAAAAATTAGAATATATATTTAGTAAAAAATTAAATAAATATATTAATAAAATTACTCAATTTAATGAATTAACTCCTGGTATATTAAAAATTGTTAAAATTTATATAGCTATTAAACGTCATATTCAAGTAGGAGATAAAATGTCTGGTAGACATGGAAATAAAGGAGTTATATCTAAAATATGTCCTATAGAAGATATGCCTTATGATAAAAATGGTGTACCAGTTGATGTTATATTAAATCCCTTAGGAATTCCTTCTCGTATGAATGTTGGACAAGTTTTAGAAACTCATTTAGGTATGGCTTTAAAAACAATTGGTGATAATATTAATTATATGTTAATTAATAATTATAATATTAATGAAATAAAATCTTATATTAAAAAAGTTTATTCATTAAATAATAATTGTGATGATATTAATTTAGATTTATTAAGTGATGATCAATTTATTATTTTGGCTAAAAATTTAATTAATGGAATTCCAGTTTCTACTCCTGTATTTGATGGAATAGAAGAAGATGAAATTAAAAAATTATTAAATATAGCTGGATTACCTGAATCTGGTCAAATTGATTTATATGATGGTTTAACTGGTAAAAAATTTGAAAGACCTGTTACTGTTGGATATATGTATATTATGAAATTAAATCATTTGGTTGAAGATAAAATACATGCTAGATCTACTGGTTCTTATAGTTTAATTACGCAACAACCTTTAGGTGGAAAATCCCAATTTGGTGGACAAAGATTTGGTGAAATGGAAGTATGAGCTTTAGAAGCTTATGGTGCAGCTTATACTTTACAAGAAATGTTAACTGTTAAATCTGATGATGTTTCTGGAAGAACTAAAATATATAAAAATATAATTAAAGGTAATTACCAAATGGAACCTAATATGCCTGAATCTTTTAATGTTTTAATTAAAGAAATATGTTCTTTATGTATTAATATTGAATTACAAAGTGAATAAAATATATTTGTTATAATTTTTTTAGGAATATTTAATTGTGAATAATTTTTCAAAAATTAAATTTAATAAAAAAGAATTTGATTCTATAAAGATTACATTAGCTTCTCCTGAAGTTATAAAGTCTTGATCATATGGTGAAGTTAAAAAACCTGAAACTATTAATTATCGTACTTTTAAACCAGAAAGAGATGGTTTATTTTGTTCTCGTATTTTTGGTCCTATTAAAGATTATGAATGTTTATGTGGTAAGTATAAAAGATTAAAATATAAAGATATAATATGTGAGAAATGTGGAGTTCAGGTAACTAAATCTAAAGTAAGACGTGAAAGAATGGGTCATATAAATTTAGCTACTCCTATAGCTCATATATGATTTTTAAAATCTTTACCATCTAGGATAAGTTTATTACTTAATATTTCTTTAAAAAATATTGAAAAAATTTTATATTTTGAATCTTATATAGTAATTGAATCAAATATTAAAGAAATAAAAGTATATCAAATTTTAAGTGAAGAAGAATATTTATATTATTTAAATAAATATAATAATAGTTTTACTGCAAAAATGGGAGCAGAAGCTATTAAATACTTATTAAAATGTATAAATTTAAATAAAGAGTATAAAAAAATATCTTATGAATTAAAGAATAATATTTCTTTTATAAAAAAAAAAAAATTAATAAAAAGATTAAAATTAATAGAATATTTTATTAATTCTAATAATAAACCGGAATGAATGATATTAGATATATTACCTGTTTTACCTCCTGATTTAAGACCTTTAGTTCCCTTAGATGGTGGTAGATTTGCTACTTCTGATTTAAATGATTTATATAGAAGAGTTATAAATCGTAATAATCGTTTAAAAAGATTATTAGATTTATTTGCTCCTGAAATAATTATAAAAAATGAAAAAAGAATGTTACAAGAAGCTGTTGATGCTCTTTTAGATAATGGTAAAAAAGGATTTTCTATACTTGGTTCTAATAAAAGGCCATTAAAATCTTTAGCAGATATGATAAAAGGTAAACAAGGTAGATTTAGACAAAATTTATTAGGAAAAAGAGTAGATTATTCTGGTAGATCTGTTATAACAGTTGGTCCTTATTTAAAATTAAATCAGTGTGGTTTACCTAAAAAAATGGCTTTAGAATTATTTAAACCTTTTATTTATAGTAAATTACAAAATGATGGTATAGTTAATACTATAAAATCTGCTAAAAAAATTGTTGATAAAGAAGATTATATAGTTTGAGATATTTTAGAAGATATTATTAAACAACATCCTATTTTATTAAATAGAGCTCCTACTTTACATAGATTAAGTATACAAGCTTTTGAACCTTTATTAATAGATGGTAAGTCTATACAATTACATCCTTTAGTTTGTTCTGCTTATAATGCAGATTTTGATGGTGATCAAATGGCTGTTCATGTTCCTTTAACATTAGAAGCTCAATTAGAATCTCGTATTTTAATGATGTCTACTAATAATATTTTATCTCCTGCTAATGGAAAACCTATTATTATACCATCTCAAGATGTAGTATTAGGATTATACTACATGACTAAAAAGAAAAAAAATTTTTCAAGTAAAAATATTATTATTTCTAATTTAGATGAAGCTAAATTTTTATATGATAATAATTTAGTTTCTATTCATACTGTTATAGAAACTATAATTTTTGAATTTATTAAAAATGATTCTGGTTTATTAATTAAAAAAAAAAGATTTGTTAAAACTACTATAGGTAGATTAATTTTATGAGAAATTTTTCCTAAGGGATTAAGTTTTGATTTAGTTAATCAAAATATTAATAAAAAAAAAATTTCTTTTATATTTAGTAAATGTTATGAATTATTAGGTTTAGAAGAAACTGTTTCTTTTGCAGATAATATAATGTATATAGGTTTTAAATATATTACTATATCAGGTTTATCTATTGGTATAGATGATATATTAATACCTAAAGATAAAAATGAAATTATTAAAAAAGCTGAAATTAAAGTAAATAATATTCAAAAACAATTTAATAGTGGATTAGTAAGTTATATTGAAAAATATAATAAGATAATTGATATATGAATTAATGTTAATGAAAGTGTTTTTAAATCTATGATAAAAAATTTATCTGTTGAAATAGTTAATGTAAATGGTAAATTAAAAAAACAAAATTCTTTTAATAGTATATATATGATGGCTGAATCTGGTGCTAGAGGTTCTTCTGCTCAAATTAGACAGTTAGCTGGTATGAGGGGATTAATGACAAAACCTGATGGTTCTATAATTGAAATTCCAATAACTTCTAATTTTAGAGAAGGTTTAAATATATTACAATATTTTATTTCTACTCATGGGGCAAGAAAAGGTTTAGCTGATACTGCTTTAAAAACGTCTAATTCTGGTTATTTAACTCGTAGATTAGTTGATGTTGCTCAGGATTTAGTTGTTATTGAAAAAGATTGTAAAACTAAAAAATATATAAATATAAGTTCTATTATAGAAGGTAGTTATATTAAAGAATCTCTTAAAGAACGTATTTTAGGTAGAGTATTAGCAAGAGATATAATTTCTAATAAAAATAAAATTTTAATTAAAAGAAATTCATTATTAGATAATAATTTATGTGATTTAATAGAAAAATTAGGAATATATAATGTAAAAGTACGTTCTGTAGTTATGTGTAAAACTAATTTTGGAGTATGTTCTTATTGTTATGGAAGAGATTTATCAAGAAATCATATAATTAATAAAGGTGAAGCTGTTGGAGTTATTGCTGCTCAATCTATAGGTGAACCAGGAACTCAATTAACTATGAGAACTTTTCATATAGGTGGTGCTGCATCAAGGATGGCTACTAATTATAATATAAAAATTAAAAATAATGGATATATAAAATTTTATAATTTAAAATATATAAAAAATTATCATAATAAATTAATTGTTATTTCTAGAAATTCAGAATTAAGAATTATTGATAAAAAAGGTGTTATTAAAGAAAATTATAAAGTTCCATATGGTGCTATTTTAGAAAAAAAAGATGGTGATTTTGTTAAATCTAAAGAAATTATTGTTAATTGAGATCCTCATAGTATTCCTATAATAACTGAAGTTAGTGGTTATATAAAATTTTTAGATATGTATGAGAATAAAACTTTTGTAAAGAAGAAAGATACTTTAACTAAAACGTCATCTATTATTATATTAGATAAAATAAAATATGTTAATATTAATAAAAGTTGAAAACCTTCTATTAAGATAGTTGATAAAAATAATAATGATATTATGTTATTAGGAAATGAAATTCCTGTTCAATATTTTTTACCTAATAAATCTATAGTAAAAGTTAAAAATAATGATTATGTTTTTAAAGGAGATATATTAGCTAAAATTCCTAAGGAATATGGTGGTACTAAAGATATAACTGGTGGTTTACCAAGAGTTGCTGATTTATTTGAAGCTCGTAAACCAAAAGATAAAGCTATTTTAGCAGAAATTTCGGGTATAATAAGTTTCGGAAAAGAAACTAAAGATAAATATCGTTTAATTATAACTTCTAAAAAAGGTAATAAATATGAAAAAATGATACCTAAATGAAAAAAATTAAATATTTTAGAAGGAGAATATGTAAAAAAAGGTAATATTATATCTGAAGGAGTTGAGTCGGCTTATGATATATTAAGATTACGTGGTATAGAAGATGTTACTAAATTTATTGTTAATGAAGTACAAAATATATATCGTTTACAAGAAGTAAAAATTAATGATAAACATATTGAAGTTATAATTAGACAAATGTTACGTAGGATTACAATTAAAGATCCTGGAGATACTAATTATTTAGTTGGTGATCAGATGGAAATTTCTAGAGTAAGAATTATAAATAAAAAATTAAAAAATAGTAATAAAAGAATTATTAAATATAATTGTGATTTACTTGGTATAACTAAAGCTTCATTAGCAACAGAATCTTTTATATCATCTGCTTCTTTTCAAGAAACTACTAAAATTTTAACAGAATCTGCTATTTCATCTAGAATAGATGCATTAAGAGGATTAAAAGAAAATGTTATTGTAGGAAGATTAGTTCCATGTGGAACAGGGTATTCATATCATAAAAAAAAAAATAAATATAAATTAATTAAAAATAAAAATAAAAATTTAAATATTAGTAAAGAAGAGTTAGCTACTGTAAATTTAAAAAAATTATTAAATTCTAAAAATTTATTTAAATAAATATGATTATTAAAAAAAATGTTTTTAGTGCCATACAACCTACAGGGAAATTAACTATTGGACATTATATTGGAGTATTAAAAAATTGATTATATAATCAAAATAAATATAATTGTTTTTTTTGTATTGCTGATTTACATGCATTAACTAATATAAAAAATAAAATTAATATTAAAAATAATATTTATGATTTATTATCTATAATATTAGCTATTGGAATAAATCCAATGAATTGTACTATTTTTTTACAATCTCATGTTATAGAACATATAAAACTTTATTGATTACTAAATTGTTATACATATGTTGGTGAATTAAATCGTATGACTCAATTTAAAGATAAAATTAAAAATAAAAATAATAATATAAATTGTGGTTTATTAAATTACCCTATATTAATGTGTTCTGATATATTATTATATAATACTAGTTATGTACCTATAGGATATGATCAAATACAACATTTAGAATTAACTAGATTAATTGCTAAAAGGATTAATAAATTTTATTCTAGAAATATATTTGTTATTCCTAATTATATTTTATCAAAAAATGGTTCTAAAATAATGTCTTTATGTAATCCTTATAAAAAAATGTCTAAATCAGATATTAATAAAAATAATGTTATTTTTTTATTAGATAATAATATTAATATAATAAATAAAATTAATAATTCTTTAACTGATTCTCAATTTCCTCCCTAAAATATTATATGATAGAATTAAAAAACCTGGTATATCTAATTTATTAAATATATTTTCTGGTATAAAAAATATTTCTATTTCTAAGTTAGAAGATAAATTTATAAATTTTTCATATAAAAAATTTAAAGAATTATTTATTTATGAATTAAATATTTTTTTAAAAAAAATACAAAAAAAATATATTTATTTCAGAAAAAATAAAAATTTTTTAAAAAAAATTTTATTAAATGGAAAACTAAAAGCTAAAAAAATAGCTAAAAATAATATTTATAATATATATAAATATATAGGTATTGATTATTAAATTATCATAATATAGGTTTCTTTTTTTTTTTAGTTAAAAACATATTGGTTTTTATAAAATGATTACAATTTAAAAATCCTTTTTTAAAAGAATATTTAGAAGGGTGAGAAGAAGTTAATATTAGATGTTTGTCTTTATTAATTAATTTTTTTTTTCTTTGCGCAAATTTACCTCATAATAAAAATACAATATTATTAGTATATTTATTTATATATTTAATTATATTATTAGTAAATATTTCTCATCCTATATTTTTATGAGATAAAATTTTTTTATTTTCAACAGTTAAAATAGTATTTAATAATAAAATTCCTTGCTTAGCTCATTTTAATAAATATCCATTCTTGGGAATTTTATAATTTGGATACTCATTTTTTATTTCTTTATATATATTATTTAATGATGGAGTAATTTTTATATTAGGTAATAAAGAAAATGCAAGACCGTGTGATTGATCCTTATTACAATAAGGATCTTGTCCTATAATAACTACTTTAATATTTTCAAATTTTGTAATTTTAAATGCTTCAAAAATTTGTTTTTTTTTAGGATATATTATTTTTTTTTTATATTCTTTTTCTAAAAAACATTTCATTTTTACAAAATATTTTTTTTTTTTTTCTTTTTCTATAATATTTTTTCAATTTATCATTTATTTTTTATATGAATAAATAATTTTATTTTTTTTTTATTATTATAATATTTTTTTATATCTATTTCAGATAAATTATTTATATATTTTATATTTTTACCTGATTTTCCTATTATTATATTTATATGTCTTTTTTTTTTTGTATATATATTACAAAAAATAATTTTTTTTTTTTTAAAATTTATTATTTTTTTTATTTTTATTAATATTAAATATGGTATTTCTTCTCTTATAAATTTTAAAATTTTTTCTTTTATTATTTCTTTAATTATAAATTTTGTGTTATGTATAGTTTTTATTTTCTTTTTAAAATAATGTTTAGATTCAATTAAAAAATTATTTATTATATTTTGTAAATATTTAATATGTTTTTTTTTTTTAATAGTTATTGGTATAATACTTTCATATTTTATATTATTTTTTAATATTTTTATAAAAGGAAGTATTAATTTTTTATTTTTTATTTTATCTATTTTGTTAATTAAAATTAATAATGGTATATTTTTGAGGTTTATTTTTTTTATTATTTCTTTTTCATAAAAAAAATTTTTTTTTTCTATAATCATTATTATTAAATTTATTTTATTTTTTAAATTATTTTTATTTAAAAAAAAGTATTTTTTATAAAATATTTTTTTAAATTCTTTATAATTATTAAATCCAGGAGTATCAATATATATATATTGTTTATTTTTTATTGTATTTATACCTAAAATATATTTTTTAGTTGTATTTTTTCTTTTAGAAATTATAGATATTTTTTTATTTATTAATTTATTAAATAAAGTAGATTTTCCTACATTAGTTCTACCCATTATAGAAATACAAATACATTTTTTTTTCATTTAAATTAATCCTAAATTTATTAATGTATTTTTTGCTGCTATTTGTTCTGCATTTTTTTTATTATAACTTATACCTTTATTAATTTTATTTAAATTATTAATTTTACAATATATAGTAAATATTTGTTTATGATCTTTTCCTTTAATTTTACCTAAATAATATTTAGGTAATGGTAATTTTATTTTTTGTAAATATTCTTGTAATAAAGTTTTATAATCTTTATAATTATATTTTGTATTTAATATTTGATTTTTAAAAAACAAATGTTTTATTATTTTTTCTATTATTTTAATATTTTTACTATCTATAAATATAGCCCCTATTATAGCTTCTAATGTATTTGCTAAAATAGATTTTTTATTATTTTTTTTATTATTTTTTATTTCTCCATTTCCTAATAATATATATTTATATAATTTAATTTTATTTGCAATTTTAAATAAATTTTTTTTATTTACTAATTTAGATCTTATTCTAGTCATTAAACCTTCTTTAAAATTATAAAATTTTTTATATATTTTATTTGTAATAATAAAATTTAATATTGAATCTCCTAAAAATTCTAATCTTTCATTATGGTTATTATTATAACTTCTATGTGTTAAAGATAAAAATAATATTTTTTTATTATTAAATTTATATTTAATTTTTTTTTCTAAATAATTAATATTATTAATCATAAATTTTTAAATAATTTTACCTATTCTATTAAATCTTATACCTGTTGGTAAACAATTTTCTTGTTTTTTTATACTCATTCATATAAATTCAGCTTTTCCTATAATTAAATTTTTATTTACAAATCCTCAATATCTACTATCTTTACTGTTATCTCTATAATCTCCCATAACAAAATATTTATTTTTAGGTACAATTCATATTTTATTTTTTTTTTTATATTTTTTTTTATATGGAATTAATAATATTTTATATTTTTTTTTTTCTATATATTCTGTTTTTTTTATTAAAAATATTATTTTTGAAAATATTTTTTTATTTAAATTAATAAAATTTATATTTTTTATATTTAAAAAATTTTCGTATATATTATTATTATTATTTATATATATTTCTTCTATTAAATTATTTAATTTTATATTTTTATATTTTACAATATTTTTTTTATAATATTTTTTTTTATTTTTATTATATTTATATATACTAATTTTTTTATTTTTTTTATTATAAATAATTTTATCATTTGGTAAAGCTATTATACGTTTTATATAATATATTTTTTTATTTTTTGGATATTGAAATACAATTATATCTCCATATTTTGGATTATCTATATTAAATATAGTTTTATTTGTAAATGGATTTTTTATATTATATTTAGTTTTATTTACTAATATCATATCTCCAATTAATAAATTTGGTAACATTGAAGCAGAAGGTATTTGAAAAGGTTCATAAATAAATGATCTAAATATAAATATAAATATTAATATAGGTGTAATATCAATTATATTATTAAAATATTCTTTTTTATATAATTTATTATATAGTAATATAATAATGTTAATTAATATCAGTATAAATAATATTTTATTGTATATCATATTAAAAATTTTTTTTTAATGTTTCAAAATATATTTTTGATGAAATTTTTATATTTCCTAATTTTTTTAATTTTTTTTTTCCTTCTTTTTGTTTTTTTAATAATTTTTTTTTTCTTGTAATATCTCCTCCATAACATTTTGAAATTACATTTTTTCTAAAAGATTTAATTATAGATGAAAAAATAATTTTATTATTACATTTTGCTTGAATTTTAATTTCAAATTGTTGTCTTTGTAAATTTTTTTTAATTATATTTATAGTATTTATACTATATTTTTTTATATTTTTTTTATATATTAGTATTGAAAATCCTTCTAATTTATTATTGTTTATTAAAAATTCTAATAATTCAATATTTGATTTTTTATATTTTTTAAATTTATATTGAAATGAAGCATATCCTTTAGAAATTGATTTAATAATATTACTAAAATTTGTTATTACTTCATAAGTTGGTATTTCATATTTTAAATAAACATTATTATTATTGTAATATAATATTTTTTTTTGTTTTCCTCTTTTATTTATACATAAATTTATTATTTTTCCACAATATATTTGTGGAGTAATTATTTTACATATTGATATTGGTTCATGTATTTCTTTTATTTGATTTTTTGATGGTAATTCTTTTGGATTTTCTATATATAAAATTTTATTTTTTTTAGTTATTATTTTATATAATATTGTTGGAGAAGTAATTATTATATTTAAATTATATTCTTTTTCTAATCTTTCTTTTATAATTTCTATATGTAAAATTCCTAAAAATCCACATCTAAATCCATTTCCTAATAAATAAGAATTTTCTGGTTTAAAAATAAAAGAATAATCATTTAAACTTAATTTTTCAACTGATTTTTTAAAATATAAAAAATTTTTATTATTTTCAGGATATATACTAGCATATATTTGTGGTTTTATTTTTTTAAATTTAGATACTTTTATTAAATCTTTATTTTTATAATTTGTTACTATTTTTCCTATTGGATTAAAATATTTTGTTATTTTTATATTACAAGATATTCATCCTATTTCTCCACAATATAATTTATTTATATTTTTTTTTTTAGGTATATATATATGTATTGTTTTTATACGATAATTATTTTTATTAAAATTTATTATTTTTATAATATCATTTTTTTTAATATTTCCATTAATAATTTTAATTAAAAGAAATATTCCTAAATAATTATCAAAATATGAATCTATTATTATTGCTTGTAATGGTAAATTTTTATTTCCTTTTGGACAAGGAATATTATTAATAATTTTTACAATTATATTTTTTATTCCTATTCCTTTTTTACTAGAGCAAAGTATTATATTTTTTTTTTTTATTTTTAAAATATTTTTTATTTGATTTTTTATATTTTTTATATCATTATGTAATACATCAATTTTATTTATTATAGGTATAATTTTTATATTTAATTTTTTTGCTATATTATAATTATTTATTGTTTGGGATTGTATACCTTTTATTGCGTCTATTAATAATAAAGCTCCATCACATATATATAATGATCTTGATACTTCATTATTAAAGTCTATATGTCCTGGTGTGTCTATTAAATTTAATTTATATTTTTTGTTATTTAGTTTATATTTAAGAGATACACTTTGCGATTTAATTGTTATTCCTCTTTCTTTTTCTATTTCCATAGAATCTAAAATTCTAGAATTTTTTTTATTTATTTTTTTTCCAGTACATATTTCTATTATACGATCTGATAATGTTGACTTTCCATGATCTATATGAGCTATTATTGAAAAATTTCTTATATATTTTTTTTTCATATATTTTAATTATATTTTATATTATAATTTTTATAAAATAAATGTTATTATAATAAAATTATATACTTATAATATATAAATTACTTTTTTAAAAAAAAAATATGATAGATAATATAATTACAAGATTTGCCCCAAGTCCTACTGGATATTTACATGTAGGTAATATAAGAAGTGCATTATATTCTTGATTATATGCAAGGAAAAATAATGGTAAATTTATTTTACGTATAGAAGATACTGAATATAATAAATTAAATAAAAAATATTCTGATAATATATTATATTCATTAGAATGATTAGGATTATATTGAGATGAAATATATTATCAATCTGATAGAATTGAAAAATATTTAAATGTAATAAATTATATGTTATCTAAAAATTTAGCATATAAATGTTTTTGTTCTATTGAAAGATTAAATAATATACGTAATATATGTATTAAAAAAGGTTTAAAACCAAAATATGATAATTTTTGTAGAAATAAATTTTTTAATTATAAAAATATACCTTATGTAATAAGATTTAAAAATCCATTAAATGGTAATGTATTATTAAATGATATTATATTTAAAAAAATAATTTTTAATAATAATCAATTAGATGATTTTATCATTCAACGTAGTAATGGAATACCAACTTATAATTTTTGTGTAATTATTGATGATTATTATATGTCTATAAGTCATATTATAAGAGGTGAAGATCATATAAATAATACTCCTAAACAAATAAATATTTTAAAATCTTTGAATTATAATATACCTAAATATATTCATTTACCTATTATATTAAATAGTAATAAAGAAAAAATATCTAAAAAAAATTTTATATTTAATATAAAAAAATATATTTATGATGGATATTTACCTATTTCTATATTAAATTATTTATTTAATTTAGGTAGATTTAATATAAACTATAAATTTAATAATATTAATGAAATGAAATATATAAATAGTTTATTTAAATTAAATAAATCTCCTTGTGTATTAGATAATAAAAAAATTTTATTTTTAAATAAATATTATTTATATAATATATCTTATAAGAAATTTAAAATTTATTTTAAAAATTTTATTATTAATAATAAAATATGTTTAGATAATATTAAAAATTTAGATGAAATAATATCTTTTATATTACCTAAAAGTTATTTAATTAAAGATATAATTAATTTTTGTTTAATTTTTAATAAAAAAATATATTTTAATCCTTTAATTATTACTAAATATAATAATAATAATTCTTTTTTAATATTATTATATATATATAAAAAAATTTTACATTTATCTATTTGAAGTGTTAAAAATATTAAATTACATATAAATAATTTAATTAAAAAATTTATATTTTTAGAAATAAATTATATATTTAGAGTTTTACATTTTTTTATTACTGGTAAAGAAATTTCACCTAATATTATTAAAATAATTTTTTTTTTAAAAAAAAAGAAATTTTTATTAAGAATAAAATATTGTATTAAAAAATATTTAATTAAATAAAATTTTATTTAATTTTTTTAAGAATTTTATATTTTTTTTTTTTTTTAAATAATGTATTATTATTTCTTTTTTCTTTTTACTTATATTTTTTAAATAAAAAATATTTTTTTTATTTAATTTTATAAAATTTTTTAGAGATTTTATATTTTTACTTATTATAATTGAAGAATATTTTCCTATATTTGGAATTGATAAAGAATTTATTATATTATGTAATTTTACTCTTTTTTTTGATATATTTATAGATTTTATTATTTTATTTGATAATTTATTTTTAATTTTAGGTATTTTAATTAATTTATATTTTGATATTTTAAATATATCTATTATATTTCTTATACATTTATATTTTACTAATTTTTTTATTATACTTTTTCCTAATCCTATTATATTAAATGCTTCTTTTGAACAAAAAAAAATTATATTATTTATTAATTTTTTATAACATTTATTATAATAACATTTTGGTATTTTTTTATTAAAATTTATTTTTTTATTACAAAATGGACATTTTTTTATTAAATATTTTTTATTATTTTTTTTTATTACTTTAATTATTTTAGGTATAACGCTTCCACTTCTTTCTATTAAAACTTTATCTCCAATATTTATTTTTGTTTTATTTAAAAAATTTAAATTATATAAATTAATTTTTTTAATTTTTGTTCCTTGTATTTTTATTTTTTTTATAACTATAATAGGAATTATTATTCCATTTTTACTCATTTTAAAAATTATATTTTTTACTTTTGATATTTTTTTTTTGGATTTAAATTTTCATGATATACATCATTTTATATATTTATTATTATTTTTTATTTTTTCTTGTATAAATTTATTATTAATTTTTATTACTATTCCATCAATATCAAATTTTATTTTTTTTTTATTTTTTTTTATTTTGTTATAATATTTTTTAATATCTTTAATATTATTAATTATTTTGGTTTTTTTATCTATTTTGAAACCTAATTTTTTTATTTTTTTTAAACTTTCATATTGAGTTAAAAAATTTTTTCTATTATTATTAATAATAATATCGTAAGCTATAAATGATAATTTTCTTTTTTTTATTACTTTTTTATTTAAATTTCTTATTGTTCCAGAAACTATATTTCTACTATTAGAAAATTTTTTATTTTTATTTAATTTTAAAAAATTTTTTTTTGAAATATAAATTTCTCCTCTTATTTCTAAGTTATGTATTTTATCTTTGGAATTTATATATTTAGGTATTGAATTTATATATTTTATATTTTTAATTATATTTTCACCATATAAACCATTACCTCTTGTTAAAGATTTATATAAAAAATTATTTTTATAGATTAAGCTAATAGCCATTCCATCTATTTTTAATTCACAACAAAAATTTTTTATTTTATATTTTTTTTTTATATTATTTATATATTTATAAATTTTTTTAAATGAATAAAAATTTTTTATTGATAACATAGGTATGTTATGTTTTTTAATTGGAAAATTTTTAATAAATTTATAATATATTTTTTTTGTTGGACTATTTTTAGATTTTAAAAATGGATATTTTTTTTCTAATTTTTCTAATTTTCTTATTAAAAGATCATATTTTTCATCTGATATAATACTTTTATTTTTATAAAAGTAATAATAAGAAAATATTTTTATTTTTTTTTTAATTTTTAATATTTTTTTTTTAATTTTATTAATATTCATAATATATATATATATTATAAAAATTATATTATAATATTTTTAATATAATTATATTTTATATATAAATATATTTATATTAATTTTAATATAAATTTTTATATATTTTTTAAATTTAATATCTATTTTTTTATTAATATTTTAAATATATATTTTATCTATTATTTTAATAATTTTATATGTTAATTAAATAATTAATATTTTTTATTTTTATATTATTTATATTTTTTTAAAAAAAATATAACGGAGGCAGAGAGATTCGAACTCTCGAACGATAAACGTTGACGATTTTCAAGACCGTTGCCTTAAACCACTCGGCCATACCTCCAATTTATTATTATTATATTTAATATACTATTTTTTATATTTTATATCTATAAAAATTAATTATTTTTATATTTTTTTTTTTTAAAAATTCTTTTACTTTAATTTTATTATTATAAATAAATTTTTGTTCTAATAAAGTTTTTTTTTTAAGTTTTTTATTAATTTTTTTATATATATCCTTTTTATTATAAATTAAATTTTTTTTTTTTTCTTTTTTTATTATATTTGATGGTATATCTTTTAAATTTATATACTTAGGATTCATTGCTGTTATATGAATACATATTTGTTTTATATATTTTTCTTTATTTTTTATTTTGTTTATATCTATTTTTAATATTGTTCCTATTTTATTATTATGATGTAAATAATTTCCTATATTTTTTCCTTTTAAATTACAAATATTATTTATAATAATATTTTCATTAAATTTTGTTTTTAAATATTTTATTTTTTTTTTAAAATATTTATTTATTTTTTTTAATTTTGTTATTTTTTTTTTAAAACAAAAATTTATTATTTTATTTGCAAATTTATTAAAATATTTATTTTTTGCTGTGAAATCTGTTTCACAAAGTAATTTAATCATTATTACATTATTATTTTTAATTTTATTAATAATAATTCCTTCTTTTGTATAATTGTTTTTATTATTTATATTTTTTTTTTTTAAATATATTAATGATTTTTCTAAATTATAATTATTTTTTTTTAAAGCTTTTTTACATTTTATTATACTTATTTTAGTTAAATATCTTATTTTTTTAATTAAATCTATTTTATTTTTTTTTAATTTATTGTTTTGCATATTATATTTAAATATCATTTTATAGATTTTATTGAATCATCATTTCCTGGAATAATATAATCTATATTATCTGGATTATTGTTAGTATCTATTACTGAAAATATTTTTATTTTTAATTGTTTTGCTTCTTTTATTGCTAATTTTTCATATTTTGAATCTATTACAAATATAGCATCAGGTAGTCCTTTCATATTTTTTATTCCTTCTAAATTATTTTTAAGTTTTTTTAGTATTTTTTTTTTTAATAATATTTCTTTTTTTTTTACATATTTATTTAATAATAATATTTTATATTCTTTTTCTAATTTTTTTAAATATTTGATTGATTTTTTTACTGTTTTTCAATTTGTTAAAGTTCCTCCTAATCATCTCTTATTTATATAAAATTGATTACAAGCTATTGCTGTTTTTTTAATAATTTTAGATGCAGGTTTTTTTGTACCTATAAATAATATTTTTTTTTTTTTTTTTTGTATTTTTTTTAATTCTTTAATTGCTATATTAAATAACCTAATAGTTTTATTTAAATTAATAATATGTATTTTATTATATTTTGTATATATATAAGGCTTCATTTTAGGATTTCAATATTTTGTTTGATGCCCAAAATGTATACCTGCTTTTATCATTTCTTTAATTGAAAAATTAATCATTTTTTTTACCTTTATTTTAAAAAAATATATTTTTATATTATTATATACATATATTTTATTTAGATATATATTAATATTTAAAAAGGTTAATTATATGATAGTTAAAAATAATAAAGATATTAAAAATATGATTATAGTAAGTAATATAGTAAAAAATTTATTATTATATATTTCAAAATATATAAAACAAGGAGTTTCAACTGGTTATATAAATGATAAATGTCATAATAAAATTGTAAATTATTATAAAGCTTATTCTGCGGTATTAGGATATATGAATTATCCTAAATCTATATGTACTTCTATAAATAATGTAGTATGTCATGGAATACCAAGTTATGATTGTATTTTAAGAAATGGAGATATTATAAATATTGATATTTCTATTTGTAAAAATAAATATTATTCTGATTCTTCTAAAATGTTTTTTGTTGGTACACCTAATATAGATGCTTTAAATTTATGTAATATTACTTATAATAGTATTTTTTATGCTCTTAAATATGTAAAAAATGGTAATAAAATTAATTTAATTGGTAAAAGTATACAAAATTATATAGAATATTATGGTTATTCTATAGTTAAAAATTATTGTGGTCATGGAGTGGGAAAAAAATTACATGAATTTCCTCAAATTTTACATTATAAAAATAATTATAATTTTCGTATGAAAACTGGTATGATTTTTACTATTGAACCTATGGTTAATATAGGTAGTAATAAAACTTATCTTGATAAAGATGGATGAACTGTTAAAACAGTTGATAACAATTTATCAGCTCAATATGAACATACTATTTTAGTAACTAAAAATGGTTATAGAATTTTAACTTTATAATTTTTTTTAATATTATCATTTATAATATATTTCTTTAATTTTTTTTCATATTAATTTTAATATATATTTTTTTTTTTTTTTATTAAATTTATTATTTTTATAATTAAAAATATTATTTTTTATATTTATTTTTTTAATTATCATTTTTGTCTGAAATATATTTTCATTATATATATTTATATCTAAAATATCATATATATTTTTATATTTTTTTAATATAAAATTTTGTAAGGAATTAAATTTATAATTTTTATATATTTTATTTTTTATATAACCTTGTATTTTATAATTAATTATTATTAAATCTGATTTAAATTTTGAAATTAAGTAATTTATATTTTTTAAAGGTATATATATATTATATATATATAATTCTAAATCTATTTTAATAATAAAAATTTTATTATTAATATAATTATAATATATATATATATATATATGACCTTTATTTAATTGTAATATTAAATTATATAATATTTTATTATTATTATAATATTGTTTTTTTTTATATATATTTAATATTTTATCATTAATAATTAATGATATTTTTTTAAATATTTTTTTTAATTTATAAAAATTATATTTTTTATTAAAAAATTTTATTATTTTTTTTTTATTTTTTTTTTTAAAAAAATATACTTTATATATACATAAATTTAATCTTTTACTTATATTATTATATATATATGTTTTTTCTTTTTTAATATTTTTCATATATATTATTGATATTTTTTAATATATTTATTTTTTTAAAGATATTATTTGATTTAAAGTTATATTGTTTTTATTTTTTTTTTTAAAATATCCTTCTCTTTCTAATTGAAATATTTTATTTTTTTTATATATAATATCTTTATTTATATATCCTATTTTTTTAATTATAGATTTTTTATTTATAAAATTTAGAAAATTATTATTTCATTTTATAATATTTTTTTTTATAAATAAATTTTTAAAAAAAATAAATTTAATTTTTAGTGAATCTTTTTTTGATATTCAATGTATTATTTTATATTTTTTTTCTATGTTTTTTTTTTTATATATTATACATCTTATATATTTTATTTTTTTTTTTTTATTTAAAATAATATTTTTTATATATATATATTCAGAATATTTTAATTTAAATAAATATTTTGATAAATTATCTAAATTTAAATTTTTATTAATTTTTATATCTTTTTTATCTATATATATTTTTTTACGTAAATATATTTTTCTTTTACCAAAATTATTATTATTTGGATGATTAGGTATATATATTTTTTTTTCTTTTTTTATATTTATTAAAATTAATTTTATAGGATTTATAATTCCCATAGTTCTTGGTGAAATTTTATCTAAATCTTTTCTTAAAAAATTTTCTAATGTATTAATATTTATAATACTTTCTTGTTTACTTATTCCTAAAGATTTACAAAAATTTAATATAGATTTACAAGTATAACCTTTTTTTCTCATTCCTGATATGGTTATTAGTCTTGGATCATTTCAATTATTTATTATTTTTTTTTTTATTAAAATATTAATTTTTCTTTTAGAAGTTATATTGTTTGTAATATTTAATCTAGAAAATTCATATTGTTTTGGTTTATGTTTTATATTAATATTATTTAATACTCAATTATATAATATTTTATTATTTTGAAATTCCAATGTACATAAAGAATGACTTATTTTTTCTATTGCATCTGCTATACAATGAGCAAAATCATATGTTGGATATATACATCATTTATGTTTTGTTTTTATATGTTTTTTATATTTTATCCTATATAATATGGGATCTCTTAATATTATATTTTTTGATTTCATATTAATTTTTGCTCTTAAACACATTTTTTTTTCATCAAAAATTCCATTTTTCATTTTTTTAAATAATATAATATTATCTTTAATATTTCTATTTCTAAAAGGACTGTTTTTACCAACTTTTTTAAAGTTACCTCTATATTTTTTTATTTTTTTTTCTGATAATTCATCGACATAAGCTAGTTTCTTTTTTATTAATATTAGTGCATAATAATAATATTTTTTAAAATAATCTGATGCATATTTTATATTTTTATTTCATTTATAACCTAATCATTTTATATCTTTTATTATTGAATTAATATATTTTTTTTTAATTGTACTTGGATTAGTATCATCAAATCTTAAATTACATTTTCCTTTATAATATTTTGCTATTTCAAAATTTATAAATATAGATTTTGCATGACCAATATGTAAATAACCATTTGGTTCTGGTGCAAAACGTGTTATAATTTTTTTATATTTTTTATTTTTTATGTGTTTATTTATTTTATTGTATATAAAATTTTTATTATTCATTTTAATTATATTTATATTATATATAATTTTAATTAATCTATATTTTTAACTATTTTAATTTTTATTTAATTTTAAAATTTTAATTTATTATTTTTTGTTTTTATAAATATTTTAAATAATTTTTTATTAATTTTATTAAAATTTAATATTTATATTTTATTTATATATATATTTTTATTATTCTAATATTATTTTAATTTTTAAATATATTATATATATATATTTTATATAATTATAATTATTATATTTTTATTTTTATGTAATTTATTAACTTTATATTTTATTTCAACATTATTGTATATTATATAGAATATGTTATAAATAATTTTATAATTAAATTTTTATATTTTTAATATTATTTATATTATTAATATTATTTATATAATATAAAAAAAATTATTTTTTATCTTATATGTTAGTTTATTATTTTTTTTAAAATAATATAATTTTTTATACTTATTATTATTATTTATATAATTATTTGTTTTAGAAATATTATTTTTTATTTAATTTTTATTTTTTATATAGTTTTTTGTTTATAACTATTACTAATATATTTATTTTTAAATTTTTAATTTTTTTTGTATAATATGAAAATTTAAAATATTTTAATATTATATTTTTTTTGAAACTTAATAATTTATTTTTTTATAATATTAATATTTATTATTAAATATTTTTATTTATTATTATAATTATTTTTTATATATATTAAAATATTTAAATTTTTTATTCTGTATTAAAATAATATAATGTTTATATATTTTTTAAAATGTTAATTATTATATAGTAATATTTATTTAATAAAATATTATTTTATGTATATAATTAGAATATTATATATTTTATTAATTTTTATTTTGGTATTTTTAATGTATATTCAATTTTTAGGTACTAATGCTGGTTCTCCTTCTATAAGAAGAAATGTTAGTAGTATAGCTCTTGTTTTAAATAATAATATTAATGAAATTTGATTATTTGATTGTGGTGAGGGTACTCAACATCAAATTTTATATACATCTATAAAATTAAATAAAATTAAAAAAATATTTATTACTCATATGCATGGTGATCATATTTTTGGTTTAGTTGGTTTATTAACTAGTAGGTCTATGTATAATTCTAGTAATTCTTTAGAGATTTATGGAACTAAAGGTATAAAAAAATTTATTAATTTATCTTTAAAATTAACTAATTGTTATATAAATTTTCCATTAAAGATATTTGAAATTAAAGAAGGTGAATTATTTAATAATGGAAATTATAAAGTAAGTTGTTTTTTATTAAATCATACTTTAGAATGTTATGGTTTTTATATAAAGCAATGTAATAAACCTGGGCATTTAAATGTAAAAAAATTAATACTTGAGGGTATATATCCTGGTCCAATTTATAAAATTTTAAAATTAGGTAAAAAAATTAGTTTTAATAATAAAATTATTAATGGTAAAAAATATTTAGGAAAGAAAATAATTGGAAAAAAAATAGCTATTTTAGGAGATACTTCACCTTTTAAAAAAAAATGTAATTATTTATATAATTTAGATTTATTAGTATATGAATCAACATTAAATAATAGTATGTATAAAGAAGCTAATTCTAGAGGTCATTCTACTAATATACAAGCAGCTATAATTGCTAAAAAATATAATGTAAAAAAATTAATAATTACTCATTTTAGTTCTAGATATTCTTATAAAGATCTTATTTTAATGTTAAATGATTGTTGTAAATATTTTACTAATACAAAAATAGCAAGAGATTTTTTTATTTTCAAAATATAATAAAAATTATATTTTTTATTATATAATTTATTACTAAACTAAATATAATATCTTCTAATCTATGTAAATATAATAATAATCTACTTAAAATGATAATTTTTAATATATTATTAATAAAATTAATATATTTTATTTTTTTTTTTTTAAAAGATGTAATTCAAAAAATAGAAAATACTGTATGGCCAGATGGAAAAGAGCTATCTTTTTTATTTTTTCAATTATTTTTTAATCAAATTGGAATTTTATAATATTTTTTTTTAATTTTATTTTTTTTTATATTATTTAATATATTAAAATATGGTCTTTTTATAAATATTATTTTTTTTATTATTTTTTTTATTATTAAAGATAATAATGATATTATTATTAATAATAATATTTTTTTAAATTTATTTTTAATTTTTTTGTTTTTTATATATATATATATAAATATTATATATGTTGTTATTATTAATGGAAATTCTATTAATTTATTAATTATATATAATATATATATTATATTTCAATAATTTTTATTTAAAAATATTAATATTTTTTCCATTTTTTTTTAAAAAAATATTTATAAATATTTAAAATATATAAAAATTATTTTTTATATTATCATATTATAAATTATAATTTTATAATAATTAAATATTTTGTTTAAAATATATTAAATATTTAAAAATAAATTTTATATTTTTGATATTAAAAATATTTAATATAATAAAAATATTTTAAATTTATTTTTTTTAAAATATATTTTATAATTAATTATTTATTTTAATAAATGAATTAATCTTAAATTTATAATTTATAATATATAAATATTTTTAATTATTTTGTTTATTATTGATATAATAATTTTTATTATTATTTATTATTTTATAAGGTATAATATATAATGTTAAATATTAAAAACATCAATTTATTTAATAAAAAAGTATTAGTTAGATTAGATTTAAATATTCCAATTAAAAATGGAATTATTATGTCTAATAAACGTATAAAATTATCTTTACCTACTATAAAATATGTTATAAAAAATGGTGGATATTTAATAATATTTTCTCATTTAGGAAGACCTATTGAAGGTAAATATGATATAAATTTTTCATTATTACCAGTAGTAAAATATTTAAGAAAAAAAATTAATTTACCTATAAAATTAATTAGTAACTATTTAAATATAAATAATTTAAAATTTAAATGTAAAAATGAAATTTTAGTTTTAGAAAATGTTAGATTTAATATAGGTGAAATTAAAAATTCTAATTCTTTATCAAAAAAATATGCTAGATTATGTGATATTTTTGTTATGGATGCTTTTGCTACTGCTCATAGAAAACATTCTTCTACATATGGAATTATAAAATATGCACCTATTTCTTGTATAGGTATATTATTTTTAAATGAAATTAGAATATTATCTAAATTAATTTCAAATCCTGTTAGACCATTAGTTTCTATAATTGGAGGATCTAAAATTTCTACCAAATTTAATGTATTAAATAATTTAGCTAAAAAATCAGATACTTTAATAGTTGGAGGTGGAATTTCAAATACATTTATATCTATAGATAATAAAGTAGGTAAATCTTTATATGAATCTTCTTATATTAATAAAGCAAAAAAATTACGTGATAAATATAATATTATTATACCAATTGATTGTAGAGTAACAAAGAATGTTTCTAAATTTTCAAATTCTTATGTTAAAAATGTTTATAATATTTCTAATAACGAAGAAATTGTAGATTTTGGGGATAAAACTATTAAATTTATATATAAAATAATTATAAAAGCTAAAACTATATTATGAAATGGCCCTGTAGGTATATTTGAATATAAAAATTTTAGTAAGGGTACTAAAATGATAACTAAAGCTATACTTAAAAGTAATTCTTTTAGTGTAATTGGCGGTGGAGATACAATATTAGCTACAGAAATATTTAATATTTATAATAGAATTTCTTATGTATCTAGTGGCGGTGGTTCATTTCTAAAATTTATAGAAGGTAAAGAATTACCTGTTATTTCTATTTTAAAAAAATATTCTAATTTAAATAAATAATTTATTTTAGAATACTTTTATTTTTTATTGCCTATTACATTAATATTATTAATTAATATTGAACCTGTTCTAATTTTAGAATTAATATTTATATTATTGCTTATATTTTTAATATTTTTATATAAATCTAATAAATTACCTGATATTATAGCTTCATTAATATAATATTTTATTTTTCCATTTTTTACTAGATATCCTGATATTCCTTTTGAATATAAACCTGTACTTATATTTATTCCTTCTCCTAAGAATTTATCTATTATAATTCCATTATTCATTAATTTTATTAATTTTTTACAAGATATATTATTTTTATTATTTTTAATTATTCAATTATGAATTCCTCCAGAATTAAATGTATTTTTTTTATTTAATTTTTTTGAATAATATGAATCTAATATTCATGTTTTTAATATACCATTTTTTATTATATAATATTTTTTTGTATTTAGTCCTTCGTTATCGAACGGTTTTGTGCCTATTCCTTTATAAATATATGGATTTTCTATAATATCAATTCATTTAGGAAATATTTTTTTATTTAATTTATTATATAAAAATGATATTTTATTATATATATTTTTTCCATTTATTAAATCATATAAATATTTTAATATTTCACTACTTGTTTCATTATTAAATATTATAGAATATTTTTTAGTTTTTATATTTTTTTGTTTTATTTTTATTAATATATTTTTAACTATTTTTTTACTTAAATAATTATAATTATTTAATATATCTGATAATTTATGTCTATATAAATATATAGAATCATATTCCATAATATTTTTATATTTTATAAAAATATTATGTATTATTAAATAATAATTATATTTATATAATTTTATTTTTTTATAATCATTATATATTATATATATATTTTTATATTTATTAAATATTGTATTATCACTTATGATATTTTTATTTAAATTAATTGATTTTTTTTCTATATTTTTTGATATATTAATCATTTTTTTTATACTAATATTATCTTTAAAATATATTCCTAAATTTTTTTTTTGTTTTTTTATAAATATTTTTTTATTTGGTAAATTATTATTTTTATCTATTGATATATAATTAATTGTATTATTAATATAATTAATACATTTTTTAATATTTTTTATATTTAAATTATTTATAATAATATTACATTTTTTTTTTTTAAAATATGAAGTTATATTTAATAATATATTTTTTTTAAAATTTATATTTTCTACATTTTTATTTTTTATTTTTGTATTAATTTCTTTATTAATTTTTAATTTAATTTCTATTTTTGTTTTTGTTTTTTTTTTAATTATTTTAAATATTTTTTTTATTTTATTTATATATTTATACATATTATTTTAATATTTATAATTTTATTATATTTTTATATATATATATATTATAATATATAATATATATTAATTATTTAATAATAAATATTTTATAAGAAAATTTATGTTAAAAAAAAATAATATTCCTTCAGGAAAAAATATTCCAAATGATATTTATGTTATTATAGAAATTCCTTTAAATACATATTATGTAAAATATGAAAAAAATAAAAAATATAATTCTATTTGAGTAGATAGATTTATTAAAATTCCTATATTTTATCCATTTAATTATGGTTATATTAATAATACTTTATCAAAAGATAAAGATTTTTTAGATGTATTAGTAATTTGTAAACATTCATTATATATTAATTCTGTTATACAATGTCGTCCTATAGGAGTATTAAAGTTATTAGATGAATGTGGAGAAGATAATAAAATATTAGCAGTACCTAATTATAATATTACTGATGAATATAATTCAGTACAAGATATATGTGATATATCTAAAGATTTATTAGATAAAATATGATATTTTTTTGAACATTATAAAGATTTAGATAAAAGTAAATGAGTAAAAATTGATAATTGATATGATATTCATGAAGCAAAAAATATTATTATAAATTCAATAAATTTATATAAAAAAAATATTTTAAAATAAAATATTCTATTTTTTTATAATAAAAAAAATATTTTTTATAGAATTTTATTTATTATTTTATAATTTTATTACCTGATAATTTTAATATTAATAAATATAAATTAATAAAATTTAAATATAAAATTAAGCCCCCTAATATGGAATATTTTTTTATTTTTTTATAATTATTATTTTCTATTATATATTTTCCTATTTCTTTAAATTTATTTGTATCTCATATTATTAATATATAAAAGGATAATATATTTATATATGAAGTTATAAAAGTTATAAAAGAACTTTTTAGTACTATATTAAATATAGTACTTATAATAGTTCCTATTATTAATATTAAAGAAATATTTCCTATTTTAGTTAAGTCATTTTCTAATTTATAACCTATAAAACTCATAATAAAAAATATAATATTACATATTAAAATTGATATTATTATTGAAGAATAAGTATATATTAAAAATATACTTGATATAGATATTCCTGTTAATATTGAGTGTATTATATATATTAATATAATGGTATTTATATCTATTTTATTTATTAAATTTGATATTAAAAAAATAGTAAGTGATTGTGTTGTTAATAGAGTTAATAAAAATAATTTATTTAAAAATATTATTTCTAAAATAAAAGGTATTTTAATTATATATCATGAAATAAATCATGTTATTAATAAACCAAATGACATTCAAATATATATTTTATTTATATATTTACTGATATTTTTTATATTAAAATATAAATTTTTATTCATAGTTTTTCTTTAAAATGTTGTTATATTTTTTTATTTATTATTTTTTTATTTTATTAATATTTTTTTATTAATTAATTATTGCATTAAATTTTTTTTTTAATTTTTTTTTACATATATATATAATATTGTTTATTTCTTTTGTTTTTAATGTTTTATTATTATCTTGTATATTTAATCTTAAAGTTATATTTTTTTTTTTTATTTTTTTTAAGTTATTATTATATATTTTAATAATATTAATTTTTTTTATTATTTTTTCATTTATTGATTTACATAGTTTAATTAAATTATCTATTGGTATTTTTTTATCTATAATTAATGTTATATCTCTTATATTATTTTGATATTTTGATATTTTTTTTATATTTATTTTTTTTTTAAATAATATATTTTTAATTTTTATTTCAAATAAAAATACTGGATATTTAAAAGAATATTTATGTTGTATTTTTTTATTTAACATACCTATATAACCTATTTTTTTTTTTTTTAAAAAATATATTAGCATTTTGGTATTTATCTAATATTTTATTATTAGATTTTTTTATATCTAAATATTTATCTTTATTTCTTTTTTTAAATATATATATTAAATCACCTTTTATATCATAAAAATCAAAATAATTATTATTTATATATCATTTATTTTTATTTTTATATCCATATATTATTAAAGATAATTTTTTATTTTCTTTTATTTTATTATTTTTTTTTAATTTAAAACATGTTCCTAATTCAAAAAATTTAATACTTTTTTGTTGTCTTCTAATATTAAAAGATAGAGTATCTATCATATTTGGTATTAATGAGGTTCTTAATAATTTCATATTTTTAGATAAGGGATTATATATTTTTATATTTTTATATTTTTTAAAGAATAAATATTCTTTATACTCACTTATAAATTGAAAGTTTATTATTTCTTTATAACCTATATTTGTTATTATATTTTTTATATTATTTATTTTTTCTGATATATTTTTTTTTTTTTTAATATTAATATTTGTATTAAAATTTTTAATTGGAATTTTATTATATCCATATATTTTTAATATTTCAGATATAATATCTTCTATTATTTTTATATTATTTTTTCATTTTGGTATTTTTACATTAAAATATTTTTTTTTTATTTTAATAATTTTATATCCTATTAATTTTAAAATATTTAATATTTTTTTTTTTTTAATATTAAATCCAATTTTTTTTTCTATATATTTATATTTTATTAATATAATTTTTATTTTTTTTTTTTTTTTAAGATTATAGATTATATTAATTTTATTTATATTTCCTTTATATTTTTTTTTTATTATTTCTGATGTTTTTTGTAAAAATATATTTTGTATATTATTGTAACTATTACTTATATATTTATTAATTTTATTATTATAACTATTATTTTTAATAATATATTTATATTTATATAAAGGAGAAATTATAATTAAATTTTTAGTACTTTTTGTTATATAATATTTTTTAATATTTTTTTTTATTAAAAAATTTTCTTTTATATTTATAATTTTATTGTAAATTTTATTATACTTAATTATTTTATCTAAATCTAAATATATAATTTTTTGTCCTGATTCTATTAATATATAATTTATTATATCTTTTATATTATTATTAATTTTTATATTTAATAAATTTAATTTATTTTTATAATTTGTATAAATTTTTTTATTTATATTTTTAATATTATTAATAATTATATATTTATAATTAATTATATTTTTATTTAATTTTTTATTTTTTATAATTATTTTTGATTTATTTATTATTTTTTTTTTTTTTGTATTTATAAAAATATTTTTATTTATTAATATTGATATTTCTTTACATATAGAATATATATTATTACAATTTATTTTATTATAAGGTATATTTATTTCTAATAAATTTGTTTTATTTAAATATTCAATATTTTTTTTTAATATATTTTTCTTCTTATAAAGTATAAAAATATATTTTTTATGATATTGTTTTTTTTTTAAAAAAAAATAATTATTTTTAATATCTTTTTTATTTATTAAAATATATTTGTTTTTTATATTTTCTTTAATATATTTTACATATTTTTTATATATTTTATTTTTATATTTTATTTTTATACATATTCATTGTAATGAATATATTTTATATAATATATTTTTTTTTATTATATAATTTTTATTTTTATTTATATTAATATAATTTGTTTCGAAACCATTATTTTTTAATAAATTAATTATATTTTTAATATTTAAATTATTTTTTATATATTTTTTGATTCATTCTTCATAAAATTTCATTTTTATACCAAAAAAAATTAAAATTGTTTTAATAATTTAATATTATTTTCATATAATAGTTTTATATCTTTTATATTATATTTTATCATTATTAATCTTTCTATTCCTATACCAAATGCTATTCCTGAATATATATTTGAATTAATATTTAAATTATTTAATATTTTTGGATGTATTAAACCACATCCTAATATTTCTAATCATTTATTATTATTGTTTTTTATAAATACTTCTGCTGAAGGTTCTGTAAAAGGAAAATATGATGGTAAAAATTTGATTTTTATTTTTTTATTAAAAAAATATATTAAAAATTTTATAATTATATATTTTAGATTGGAAAAATTTATATTTTTATCTACTAAAAACAAATCTAATTGATTAAATACAGGTGTATGAGTTTTATCATAGTCTTTTCTAAATACACATCCTGATGTTATTATTTTAATAGGAGGTTTATTTTTTTTCATATATCTTATTTGTAAACATGATGTTTGAGTACGTAATAAAATATTTTTTTTAATTCAAAAGGTATCTTTTTTTGATCTTGAAGGATGATATTTATTTATATTTAATGAATCAAAATTATAATATTTATTTTCTATTTCATTACCTATTATATTTAAAAACCCTAATTCTTGAAAAAATTTTTCTATTTTATTTAAAGTTTTAGTAATAATATGTTTTTTACCTATAAAATATTCTCTTCCAGGAAGAGATATATCTATATATTCTTTATTTTTTTTAATATTTTTTTTAATTATATATTTTTTTCTTAAATATATTTTATTTTTTATATATTTTTTTATTTTATTTATTATTTTACCTATTTTAGGTCTTTCTCGTTTTGGTATATTCTTTATATTTTTAGTTAATATATTTATACATCCTTTTTTACCTAAATATTTTATACGTATTTTTTCTATAAATTTTATATCATTTTTATTTTTAATTTTTTTATTAAATTTATTTATATATTTATTAAAATTTAACATTTTCTTAAAAAGAATTATTTATTATTTTTTAATTAATGATATTATTTTATCAAAACTTTTTTTTTCTTTATTTATTATTTCAGATAATATTTTTCTATTTATATTAAAAATTTTTTTTATTTTATTTATAAATTTACTATATGTTAATCCATATTTTCTTACTTTTGCATTTATTTGTAAAATTCATATTTTTCTAAAATATCTTTTTTTTTGTTTTCTATCTCTATATGAATACTGTCCTGATTTTATTACTGCTTGTTTTGCTGATTTATAAGTTTTTGATCTACAAGAATAATATCCTTTTGCTTTTTTGATTATTTTTTTATGTTTTTTATGTGCAGTTACACCTTTCTTTATTCTAACCATAATTTTTTTACCTTCATATTATTATAAATATGGATTTATTTTTTTTATTTTTTTACTAATTGATTTATTTACTATTTTTTTTTTTTTTAGTTTTCTTTTTCTTTTTTTTTTTTTTTTTGTTAAAATATGACGTAAATTACAACATTTAAATTTTAATTTACCTGAAGAAGTTTTTTTAATTCTTTTTTTAATTGATTTAATATTTTTTATTTTTAACATATTATTTTTTTTTAGATGTTAATATCATTGAAATTTGTCTATTTTTTGTAATTTTTTTTATAAAAATAATTTTATTATTATTTTCTATTAATTTTTTTTTTATATTATTTAACATGTTAATTGCTAAATTTTTATGTATTATTTCTCTTCCTCTTAATATAATTGATATTTTAATTTTATATCCTTTATTTATAAATTTTATTATATTATTTAATTTTATATTGTAATCATTTTTATCTGTATTAAATCTAAATTTTATTTCTTTTATTTGTATTTTTTTATTGTTTTTATATTTTTTATTATTTTTATTTTTTTTATATATATATTTTCCATAATTTAATATTTTACATATTGGTGGATTAAAATTAGGATTTATTTCTACTAAATCTAAATTAAGATTTTTAGCTATTTTTAATGCTTCTTTTGTTAAAATTATATTTTTATCTTTATTTTTGTTATTTATTAATTTTATTTTATAACTCTTAATTTCATTATTAATTTTATGTTTTTTAAAATATATTTTTTTTTTATAATTTTTAATAATTTTATCCTTATTTAAATTTTTTTATTTCATAATTAATTTTTTTAATAAATTTTTTTAATGATATTCTATATATATTGTTTTTATTTTTATAATATCTTACACTTATTTTTTTTGATAATTTTTCTTTATTACCACATATTATTATATAAGGTATTTTTTGTAAAATATATTTTCTTATTTTAAAATTTATATTTTTATTTTCAAAATCTCCTATTGAATTAATATTATTTTTAATTAATTTTTTTAATACATATTTTGAGTATTTTATATTTTTTAATGAAATATTTACTACTACTATTTTAATAGGTGCTAATCATAAAGGTAGTTTTCCATTATATTCTTCTATAAGAATTCCTATAAATCTTTCTAATGAACCTAAAATAGCCCTATGTATAATTATAGGATTTTTTTTTTTATTATTTTTATTTAAATATGTAATATTTAATTTTTTTGGTAAAAAATAATCTATTTGTATAGTTCCACATTGTCATTTTCTATTTAAATAATCTTTTAAAATAAATTCTATTTTTGGGCCATAGAAAGCTCCTTCTTCATGTTTAATTTTAAATTTTATTTTTATTTTTTTTAATAATTTAATAATTTTTTTTTCTATTAAATTTCATATTTTTTTATTACCTAAATATTTTTTTGGTCTTGTTGATAAAAATATATTTATATTTTTAAAATTAAATATTTTATATATTTCATATATCATTTTAATACATTTTAATATTTCTATTTTTATCTTTTTAGGTAAACAAAATATATGTGCATCATCTTGAGTAAATGATTTTGTTCTCATTAATCCATGTAAAGATCCAGAATTTTCATTTCTATGACATATTCCAAATTCCGCTATTCTAATTGGTAAATCTTTATAAGATTTTATTTTTTGTTTATATATTTCTATATGACCTAAACAGTTCATAGGTTTTATACATAATATTTTATTTTTATATTTTGTATAAAAAATATATTTTTTATAATTTTTTCAATGACCACTTTTAATTCATATATTTTTATCTATTAAAAATGGTGTATTTACTTCTTTATATTTATATTTTTTTAGTTTTTTTCTTATTATTTTTTTAATATTTTCTAAAAGTATTAATCCATTATTATGTCAGAAAATCATTCCTGGAGATATATCACTAATATGATATAAATTTAAATTTTTATTTAATATTCTATGATCTCTATTTTTTAACATATTTATATTATTTATTATATATATTTTTTAATAATTAATAATATATTATATATATAATATATAATATATATATAATTATTATATATTATAATAGGATTTTTGTGTGTATAGAAAGTCATTTAATTTTTTGTTTATTTTTAATAATATTTTTTTTTAGAATTTTAAATTTATTTAATATTTTAAATATATTATATATTATACCTATTTGTTTTTTATCATGTATATTACCTGATATAGATCATCCTAAATCTTTTTTAGGTAGTAAATTAAAATTTATATCTATTATAATATATAATTTATTTGGACATAGAACTATTACTCATAGTTTATTTGGTTTAATTTTATTTGTTTTATTTATTTTATATATAAATTTTTTTTTTTTAAATTTTAATTTTAATATAATATATATTATATTTTTAAGTTATTTTAGTCATATTTTATGTGATATGTTTACATATAAAGGTATAAATTTTTTATGACCATATAAATTTAAATTTAGAATTCCTATTTTTTTTTTATTTTTTAATAAAAAAAATGAATATTTTTTTTGTGTTTTTTTATTATTTTTATCTATAATTATATATAAATTTATTTATATTAAAAATATATTAGTTATTTTTTTAAATATATGTTTACATTATATCAATCTAATAATTTAAATATTTTAAAAAAAAATATATTATCTGTTATAAAAAAAGAAAATAATATAAATAATATTTTTTTATCAAAAATATTTATATTAATTTCTAATAAAAATATATCTTTAAATTTAAAAATTTTTTTAGCTAAAAAATTAGGTATATGTGCAAATTTTAATTTTTTATTAATTGGTAATTTTATATGAAAATTTTGTAAAAAGATTATACCTAATATATCAAAAAATTATTATTTTAATAAATATAATTTAGTTTGGATAATATTTAATATATTACCTAAGATTATTAATTTAAAAGAATTTTTATTTATTAAAAATTATTTAAAAAATGATTATAATTATGAAAAATTATTTAATTTATCCTTTAAAATTTCTAATATATATGATGAATATTTAATGTATAGAATAGATTGATTATATGAATGAAAAAATTATAGATATATAGAAAATATTAATAATTTTATTCATCAAAAATGACAATCTATATTATGAAGAAAAATATTAAAATATTTTATTAATAATTTTTCATATAAATGAAATAAATCTGATCTTTATATAAAAATTTTAAAAATATTAAAAAATAAAAATTTTATTTTTCCTAAAAATATAATTGATTATATTTGTATATTTAATATATCATTTATACCTCCTATTCATTTAAATATTTTATATTCAATATCTAAATATAAAAATGTTTATTATTTTTTATTTAATCCATCATATAAATTTTGATATGAAAAATTTTATTTTGATAATAAAAAAAATATTTTTTTAAAAAAAAATAAAAGAAATTCTTTTATTTATAAATTTTATAATGTTAAAAATAATTATAATTCATTATTATTAAATTATGGAAAAAGTTTTTCTGAAACTTTATTATTATTATTAAATTTAAATATTAAAGAAATAAATTATTTTTTAAATATTAATAATAATAATAAGTTAAATATTATTAAAAATAATATATTAAATTTTAAAGATATTATTATAAATAAAAAAAATATATATAAAAATAAAGATAATTCTATAATATTAAATAAGTCTTGTGGATATTTAGAAGAGATTAAAAAATTAAAAAATTTTTTATTAGATTTAATTATAAATAAAAATTATAATGTAAATGATATAATAGTTAATGTTTCTGATATTAATTTATATTATCCATATATTGATTCTGTTTTTTCTGATTTAAAATATAAAAAATATTTACCATATAAAATTTTAGAGAATAATAATTATATTTATGAGAATGAATTATTAAATATATTTTTAAATTTATTAAATATATCTAATTTAGAATTTAATTTTATTGAATTATTATGTTTTTTAAAAAAAAGAATAATATTTAAAAAATTCAATATAAATTATGAAGAATTAAGAATAATAATATATATTATTAAAAATATAGGTTTAAATATAAATTTAAAAGATAATATATCTAATTATAAAAAATTTAATTATTTAACTTGAATAAATAGTTTAAGAAGAATATTATTAGGTTTTTGTATAAATAATGAATATTGTATTTGAAATAATATTATTCCTTATACTTTTTTATCTAATAATTTTTATTATAATTTAATTGAAAAAATATGTGATTTTATTTATAAAATAATTTTTTGAAAAGATATTTTAAATAAAAATTATTTATTTAACGATTGAATATTTATTTGTATAAAATTTATAAATGTTTTTTTTTATAAAAAGTATATTAATAAAAGTATATTTTTAAATAAAAAAAATTTTATTAATATATTAGAAAATTATAATATATGTAAATTTAATAAGTGTATAAATATTAATACTTTTAAAAAATTTTTAATTAATTTTTTAAAATATAAAAATAAAAAAAAAATATATTCTATAAATCGTATAAATTTTTGTTCTTTTGTTTATTCTGAATCTTTATTTTTTAAAGTTACTTGTTTAATAGGTATGAATGATAATATATTTCCTAGAAATAAAATTTATTGTGATTTTAATTTAATTAATTTTAATCCAAGATTAGGTGATCGTGATAAAGTAGGTTATGATAAATATTTATTTTTACAAAAAATTTTATTTTGTAATATATTATATATTAGTTATATTAGTTTTTGTTTTTTAAAAAATAATTTTTGTTTTCCTTCTATATTATTAATATTTTTTAAAAATTATATAAATATATTTATAAAAAAAGTTAATTTTTATAAGTTAAATAAAAAAAATAATATATATATTAAAAAAAAAATAATTAAGCAAAAATGTAATTTAAATATTTTAAATTATATAAATAAAAATAATTATTTTAATAAATATAAAAATAAATATATTGTTAATTTAGTAGAATTACATAATTTTTGATCTAATCCAATAAAATATTTTTTATATTTTTTTAATAAAATTAATTATTTTATTTCTGATATTTATATTAATAAAAATGAGTTTTTTAATTTAGATATAAAAAGAATTTATTTAATTAGATATAAAATTATAGATATTTTATTAAAATATGGATATAATAAAAATATTTTTTTATATTTACAAAATTTAAATTTTTTACCATTAAATTTTTTTGGTAATATATTGTGAGAAAAAGAAAAAGAAAATATTTTTTTTTTAGTTAATAATATTAAAGAATATTATTTTAAAATAAATAAAATTAGTATTAATTTAAAATTTAATAATTTTTATATAAAAGGTTATATATATAAATATAATAAATTTGGTTTATTTAAATGATTACCTAAAAATTTAAATTTAATAGATGCTCTATTATTTTGAATAGATCATTTAATATATTGTTATATTGAAGGTGATAATTGTAGTTATTTATATGGATATAATGGAATATGATGTTTTAAACCTTTAAATAAAGATATATGTATAGAATATATTAATAAATATGTAAATGCATATTTAAATGGTTGTAATTATCCATTATTTTTTTTACCTAAATCATCTAATATATGAATTTTTTCTTCTTATAATGTTAATAAAAAAAAAATTTTAAATAAATATTATTTAAATAAAGCTAAAAAAAAATTATTTAATAGTTTATATGGAAATTTTTTTATTAAAGGAGAAATAGATGATATTTATATATCTTATATAGTTAAAAAATATTATAATTTTTTAAATATTAATTTTATAATATCTGAAATAGAAGAATGATTATTACCTGTTTTTAATAATTTAATAATTAATAATAAGAAATATTAATAATATTATGATAAATAATTTAAATTTTTTGAATATTTATTTAGGAAAATCTAATTTAATAGAAGCTTCAGCTGGTACTGGAAAAACAAATATTTTATCATTATTATATTTACGTTTTTTGTTAAATATAAATATAGAAAGTAGTTTTTTGAATTTGTCTATAAATAATATATTAGTTGTTACTTTTACAGATTTAGCATGTTTGGAAATAAAAAAAAGAATATTAAATAATATAAGAAAATTACGTATTTGTTTTATAAAAAATATATTTTTTAATGATTATATAAAAAAAATATTTTTATATATTAAAGATACTCCTAATATATTAGATATATTAATAAATTATGAAAATAATATTGATATGTCTTCTATATATACTATACATAGTTTTTGTAAAAAAATTTTATTTTCTTACTTTTTAAATTCAAGTATTAATAATTCTTTAAAAATTTTAGATTATGAGTATAATTTTATTTATAAGATAATAATATTATTTTGACGTAAATATTTTTATAATTTATCTTATAATTTAAGTAAAATAGTTTTTTTTTATTGATCTACTCCCGATAAATTATATAATTTTATATCTCCTATTTTAAATTTTATAGATTTTAAATTTACTAATATAAATAAATATAATTCTATAGAAGATTGTTATAATAAAACTATTATTTATATTGATAATTTAAAAAAAATGTGAATTAAAAATTATAAAAAAATTTATATTTTTTTTATTAATTTAAATAATTTATATAGTATATATAATAAAAAAGTAATTGATATTTGATTTAAAAATATAAATTTATGATGTAATATTAAAACTATTAATTTTTATATTCCTTGTTATTTAAAAAAATTTAAATATAGATATATTATAAAATATAAATTTTATTTTAATTTAGATATTAAAAATATTTTTTTATATATAGAAAAATTATATGTTAAAGTTAATGATTTATATAATTTTATTATATTTAAATGTTTAAAATATATTAAAAAGAATATATTTTCTTACAAAAGAAAAAATAATTTTATTAGTTTTGATGATTTAATAAATAAATTAAATTTTGTATTAAATAATGATAAAAATAATGTATTTATTAATATTATTAGAAATAATTTTCCTATATCTTTAATTGATGAATTTCAAGATACAGATTATTTACAATATAATATATTTAATAATATATATATAAATAATATATTAAATAATACTAAAATAATATTTATAGGTGATCCTAAACAATCAATATATACATTTAGAGGAGCAAATATTTTTAATTATATTAAATCTAAAAATAATATAGATTTTTTATATATTTTAAATATAAATTGAAGATCTTCTTTTTTTTTAGTAAAAAGTATAAATTTTTTATTTACTAGGATAAATAATCCTTTTATATTTAAAGATACTAATTATTTATCATCTTTACCTTCTTATAAAAATAAAAATTTAATTATTAGAAATAATAAAAAAATATTTAATAATATTAATTTTTTTATATTGGATAATTTAAATAGTTTAAATTATAAATATAAAATAGCTAAATTTTGTTCTATAAAAATATACAAGATTTTGAATTCTAATAGTATTTTTTTGTATAAAAATAATAATATTAGAAGAAAAGTTATTCCTTCTGATATTTGTATATTAGTACATAAAAATTATGAAATAAAAATTTTTTTTGATATTTTAAAAAAATTTTTTTTACCTGTTAATTGTATATTAAATAAAAGTAATATTTTTAATTCTTTAGAAGCTAAAGAAATTTTTTTTTTATTAAAAGCTATAATTTTTCCTAATTCTAAGTTAAATATACGTAATGCTTTATCTACTAATTTATTTAATTATGATTTAAATAGTATAAATAAATTTGTTAATGATAATTTTATATATACAAAAATTATAAATGATTTTTATAATTTTAATAATATATGAAGTAATTATGGTATTTATTATTTACTAAATTCTTTTTTAAAAAAAAAAAATATTAATTTTTTAAGTTATAAAGATGAACAATATAATGTAAATATATTACATATATCTGAAATTTTACAAAAGAAATATTATTTATTTAATGATAAATTATTATTACTAAATTGATTAAATGAAAAAATTAATGATATATATATTAATAATAATAAAGAATATTATTTACGTTCTTTTTCTTATGAAAGTAATGGAATTAAAATATCTACTATTCATAAATCTAAGGGATTACAATATAATATAGTTTGAATACCTTTTTTATTTTATTTAAATAAATATAGTAATTATAATATTTTCCATAATCGTAAAAATTGTAAAACTAATTTAGATTTTTTAAATTTCAAAAAATATAAAAATTTAATGAATGAAGAAATAATTTCTGAAGAAATGCGTTTATTATATGTATCTATTACTAGATCTATATATATGTGTAATATTATTTTATATGAAACTTTTAATAGGAATATTAAATTTTGTTTTAGTTCTATAGGTAGAATTATAGGTAATAATAAAGAATTTAATTTTTCTGAAATTGATAAAAAAATTTTTTTTTTAAAAAAATATAAATATATTAATTTTAAATTTATTAATTTTATAAATTATATAAAAAAAAATAATTTTTATATTATTAAATATCTTTTATATAAAGATAATCTAAAATGTAAAAATATTTTAAATATAAAAAGAATAATTAATTATTCTAAAATTATTTTATTAAATAAAAAAAAAATATTATTAAATAATAATATTAATAATAATTTAAATAATAATGTTTTTTTTTTAAATTTACCTAAAGGTAAAAATATAGGTTTATTTTTTCATAAGGTTTTAGAAAAAATAAATTTTAATATTGATATAGATAATGATTTTTTATTAAAATATATGTATGATTTTAATATAAAAAAAAAATATTTTTTTAATATAAAAAGAGTATTATTTAATTTATTAAATGTAATTTTATATCCATTAAATATAAGTTTAAAAAATATTAAATTTAATTGTATATTAAAAGAATTTGATTTTATTTTACATATTAGAAAAATTAATTTTTTAAAATTTAATAATATTATTAAAAAATATGATAAAATTTCATTTTTATGTAATAATTTAAATATAAAAAGTTCTATTAAAGGATATTTAAATGGTATTATAGATTTAATTTTTTTTTATAAAAATAAATATTATATTGTTGATTATAAGTCCAATTGATTTGGTAATAATATTTTATATTATAATAAAAAGAATATTATAGATAATATGATATTAAAAAGATATGATATTCAATATCATATATATTCTTTAGCTTTACATAACTATTTAAATTTAAATATAAAAAATTATAATTATTCTATTAATTTTGGTGGTATATATTATATTTTTTTAAGAGGTTTATTTATTGAAAATAATTTTAGATCTTATAATGGTATTTTATATATTAAACCTAATAAAAAATTGATTTATAAATTGAATAATTTATTAAAAATTTAATAAGTATTAATTATGTATTTTAATGAAATAGAAAAATTTTTATGATCATGTTATAAAAAAAAAGAAGCTAATTTATTAGATATATATTTTTCTAAATTTTATTTTAAAAAAAATAATTTTAATTATTCTATTATTATGTTATTTAGTTTTTTAATTAGTTTGTCTAGTAGATTAGGTCATATATGTCTTCCAATTTTTAAAATTTTAAGTAAAGATATATTTACTAAATATATATATAATTTTTTAATATATTTTTTCAATAAATATATAAGTATATATGATAGTATAAATATTTTATTTAAATATAATTGTATAAGTTGATATTATAAAAAAAATGTAACTCCTTTTATATTATATAAAGATGATATTTATTTATATAAATTTTGAATTTATGAAGATTATATAGTTAATTTTTTTAAAAAAAATTTAAATAAAGAAAAAAATATAAAAAATAAAAAAATTATTTATATATATAAATATTTTAAAAAATTTAATTTTAATATATATGAAGAAATTTGTGTTTTTAATGTTTTTTTTAATAAAATATCTTTTATTTCTGGTTTACCAGGAACTGGTAAAACTACTCTTATTATTAAATTAATTATTTTTTTATTTAAAATGTATAAAATAAAAAATAAAAATTTTATTAAAATAGTTTCTTTTACTGGAAAATCTTCTTCTAATTTAACTAATATATTAAAAAAAAATTATAAATTATTAAATATTAAAAAAAAATATTATATTAATTTACCTAATAAAGCAATAACAATACATAAATTATTAAATTATAATTTAAATTTTAATAAAATAAATATTAAGGAATGTAATGATTTAAAATTTAATATTTTAATAGTAGATGAATTTTCTATGATAGATATAGTTACATTATATTATATTTTTATTTTATTAAAAAAAAAATTTTTAAAAATAATATTTATAGGTGATAGTAATCAAATAGGACCTGTAGAATCTTGTTCATTATTAAATAAAATATGTAATTATAATTATTCTTTATTTAAAAAAAAAAAATTATTATTAAAATTTTTATTTAAAAAAAAAATTAATTTTTATAAATTTTTTATAAATATAAATAAATTAAATAATAATATATCATTTTTATTGAAAAATTATAGATTTAAAAAAAATAAATATTTAAATATATTTTCTAATTTAATAAATTGTGGTGATTATAATAAAATTGATAAATTTATTATTAAAAATAATTTTAATTGCAATATAAATTTTTATGATTCGGATAAATTTAATTATAATTTTTTAATTAATCTTTGTTTAAAAAAATATAAATATTACATTAATTATTTAAATAATAAAGATATGAAATATAATAAATTATTATATTATTTTAATAAATTTCAAATTATTTCTATAATTAAAAATTCAAAATTTGGTACTAATTATTTAAATAAGTATATTAATAATTTATTTTTAAATAAATATATAAAAAAATACATAATTAAAAAAAATAAAATTTATTATATTGGTAAACCTATTATTATTACTAAAAATAATAATGATTTAAATATATTTAATGGAGATATAGGTTTTATAATTTATAATAATAATGTAATAAAAATTTTATTCTGTAATTTTAATAATGATTATAAAATTATTTGTTTTAATAATTTTATTAATTGGGAATTAACTTGAGTAATTACTGTACATAAATCTCAAGGATCTGAATTTGATCATATTTTATTAATTATACCAAATTATTTTTCTTCTTTATTAAATAAAGAAATATTATATACTGCTATTACTAGAGCTAAAAAAAAAGTTACTATTTATTCTAATAAAAATATATTTTTAAATAGTATAAATAAAAAAGATAAAAAATATAGTAATATTATTAATAAATTAAATTCTTTTTAAATATTAATATATATATAATATATTTTTATTTATTATTATTAATAATAATATTTTTAAATTTATTCAATCAATATTTATATTATTTTTAATATTTATTTCATTTTTTTTAATTAAATCTAATATTTTTTTAATTTCTAAATTTTTATATTTATATAAATTTTTTATAAAGTATTTAAATAATATATTTAATAATATTATTTTTATATAATTTTCATTTTTAATTTTATCTATTATATATAATATTTTTTCTATTTTTTTTTTATAAATTAATAAAATTATATTTTTAATATAATTATAGTTAATATATTTATAATAAAAAATATTATTTTTATTATTAATATTATTTTTATTACATATTATAATTAATATATTTTTTTTTTTAAAATATATTTTATTTAAAAAATTGAAATCATAATTTATTATTATATAAATATTATTATTTTTTTTTATTTTTTTTATTATATAATTAAATATATAATTGTTTATTTTATTTATTTTTTCTATTATATTTATAATTAATAATTTTTTTTTTAAAAATATATTTTTATTTATTAAAATATTTTTAAATTTATTTCAATTATATTTATTATCTATTATTATATTTATAATATAACTTTTTTTTATAAATAATAGTATTTTTTTTTTTATATATTTTTTACAATTTTGTCTATCTATATAATTATTTCCTATAATAAAAAATATTTTATACTTTTTATTTATATTTATATTTTTTATTTTATTAAAATATATTTTTTTCATAATTATTTTATTACAAAATTTATAATTTTATTTTTTATATATATTATATTTATAATATTTTTTTTTTTTATAAAATAATTTAATTTATTATTATTTTTTATTTTTTTTATAATTTTATATTTATTATATTTATTTTTAATATTTATTATTTTTTTAGTTTTACCATTTATTTGTAAAGCTATATTAATTTTATATTTAATATTTTTTATTTCTTTTTTTATTTTAGGTCATGAATAGTTTTCTATATTTTTTTTATTTTTCATTATTTTTCATAAATAAAATGTAATATGTGGAGAAAATGGATATATCATTATAATAATAGTATTTATACATTTTTTAATTAAATTATAATATTTTTTATTTTTTATTTTTTTTTTTTTAATTATATTTAAAAAAATCATTATTTTAGATATAATTGTATTAAAATTTGTTTTTCTATCTATAATATATGTTACTTCTTTTATAGTTTTGTTTAATAAATATATAATTTTATTATATTTATATATATTTATTTTTTTTTCGTTATTATATTTAATATTTTTTTTTGAAAAGCTAAATACTAAATTTCATAATTTATTTAAAAATCTATAACATCCTTTAATATTATTTTCATTTCAATATAAATTTTCTTCTATTGGTGCAGAAAATATTATAAATAATCTTAATGTATCTGCTCCATATTTATTTATTATATTTATAGGATTTATTCCATTATTTTTTGATTTTGACATTTTACTTATACCATAATAAGTTAATTTTATATTTTTATTTTTTAAATAAAATTTAATTTTTTTATTTTTTAATACTTTATTAACATTATTAGGTGATATTCATATTTTTTTATTATTATTATTAATATAATAATAAGTATCAGATAAAACTGTTCCCTGACAAATTAATCTTTTTACTGGTTCAGTATATTTTAATAATCCTATATTTTTAAAAAATTTATTTATAAATCTAAAGTAAATTAGATGCATTGTTGCATGCTCTATTCCACCTATATATGTATCTATAGGTAATCAATAATTTGCTTTTTTAATATTAAATATATTTTTTTTATATGTAGGAGATGTATATCTAGTATAATATCAAGATGATTCAATAAATGTATCTAATGTATCAGTTTCTCTTTTAAAAATTTTATTTTTAATTTTTAAATATTTTCATTTTTTATTTTTTTTTAAAAAATTAATAGAAAAATTATTTTTTTTTATTTTTGGTAATTTAACAGGTAATTTATTTTTTTTTATTATTTCATATTTTTTATTTTTATTTCTTATTATTGGAATTGGTACACCTCAATATCTTTGTCTGGATATTACTCAATCTTTTAACTTAAATATTGTTTTTTTTTTTGCTATTTTATTTTTTATTAAATATTTTTTTATATCTTTTTTATTTACTTTAATATTTTTATTATTTTTTAATTTATATTTTTTTATAAAATTACTATATTTTTTATTTTTATTTGGATATATTAATATAGCATTTGTATTATATAATTCTTCTGTGAAGTTTATTATTCATAATGGTATTTTATTATTATTAATTGGATTTTTTATATATAATTTAGTGTTTAAACCTATACATTTATTATTATTTTTAATATTATTTTTATATATTTTTTTTTTTAAAATTTTTATTATATTTTTTTTTTTTTTTTTAATAAAATTAATAATTTTATTATTTATAGATATACCTATACATAATGTTTTTTTTAATAAATTTATATTATCAGTAAATATTTTAATTTTTTTTTTTGTTTTATATATATTTAAATATAATTCTATACCTTTAAATTTTCCTATTCATTTTTTTTGTATATTAATAACATTTTTTGGTCATTTATTTAATTTTTTTAAATCTTTATATAATTTATTAGCATATTTTGTTATTTTTATAAATCATTGTTTTATTTTTTTATATTTTATTAAAGAATTACATCTTCAACATTTTCCATTTATTACTTGTTCATTTGCTAATACTGTTTTATCTGTAGGACATCAATTCACTATATCTTTTTTTCTATATAATAATTTTTTTTTAAATAATTTAATAAATAGTCATTGTTCTCATTTATAATATTTTGGATTAGATGTATTTATTTCTCTATCTCAATTATAACTAATTCCTAACATTTTTAATTGTTCTTTCATGTATTTTATATTTTTTTTTGTTCATTTATTAGGAGAAGTATTATTTTCTATTGCTGCGTTTTCTGCTGGTAATCCAAATGCATCTCATCCTATAGGATGAAGAACATTCTTTTTTTTAAATCTTTGATATCTTGAAATTATATCTCCTATTGTATAATTTCTTACATGACCTATATGAAGATTACCTGAAGGATAAGGTATCATAGATAAACAATAATATTTTTTTTTATTTTTATTATATTTAACTTTAAAAATGTTATATTTTTTTCAATATTTTTGTACTATTTTTTCAATTTTTCTATGATTGTATTTTTTCATTTCTTTATATTTTAATTTATATTTATATTATTATTATAAATAATATATTTGTTTATTGTATTTTTTGAAATAAAATATTTTTTTTTATTTAAATTATCAAATATATTTTTAATACATAATAATTTTATTATTTTAATAATTTATTTAAAATAATTATTTTTTTTATTTTTTCTTTTTTTTTATTAAATATTTACTTATATTATTTGGTACTTTAATATGTATATCTTTAGAATTTTTTTTATATAGTTTTTTTTTTATAATTTTTAATATAAAGTTTAATATAGATTTATAATTTTTTATATTATTAGATTCATTACATTTTGGACATATGTAGTAGTTTGATTTTATAAAAGAATTATTTATTCTTTGTCTAGACATTTCTAGTAAACCAAATTTAGATATATATCCTATATGGATTTTTGCTTTATCTTTTTTTATTATATTTTTAAGATTATTTTCAACTATTTTTTGATTTTTAATTGATATCATATCTATAAAATCTATTACTATTAATCCTCCTATATTTCTTAAACGTAATTGTCTTATTATTTCTTTAGAAGCTTCTAAATTTGTATTTAAAGCTGTTATTTCTATATTTGACCCTTTAGTATATTTTGATGAATTTATATCTATTGATGTTAATGCTTCTGTTATATCAATAATTATTGATCCTCCTGAAGGTAATATTATTTTTCTTTTATATATTAATTTTATTTGTTTTTCTATTTTAAAATAATCAAATAATGGTTTTTTTTTATTATAAAAATTTATTTTATTTTTAAATTTATTTTTATCTATTTTTTTTATATATTTTTTTACTAATTTATATATATTATAATTATCTATTAATATTTCATCTATATTTTCATATAAATAATCTCTTAATATTTTAATTAATAAATTATTTTGTTTATATATTAAACATGGTTTTTTAATTTCATTCATTTTTTTTTGAATTTTTTTTCATCTATTTATACTTGATTTTAAATCTGATTTTAATGATTTTAGTGATTTATATATACTAGAAGTACGTATTATAATTCCCATATTTTTTGGTAAATTTAATTTTTTTATAATTAATTTTATTTTATATCTATTTTTTCCAGTTATTTTTTTTGATATTCCAATTAATTTGGGATTATTTGGCATTAATATTAAATTATTTTTTATTATTGTAATAAATGTAGTTAAAAAAGCACCTTTATTATTTCTTTCTTCTTTATTTATTTGTACAATTAATTCTTGTCCTTCATATAAATTATTTTTTAAATATTTTTTTGATATTTCTTTTATAGGTAAAAAACCATTTTTTTTTTCTCCGTAATTTATAAATACTGCTTCTAATCCTGGTTGTATTTTTGATATTATACCTTTATATATATTTAATTTTTTTTGTTTATATTTTTTATTTTCTATATTAAAATCATATAATTTTTTATTTTTTATTAAAGCTATACGTAGTTCTTTTTTTTTTGTAAGATTTATTAAAATTTTTTTCATTATTTATTCTCTAGATTTTTTATATACTTTATTAAATTATTTTTATTAAAATAATAGTTTATTATTAAATAATTATTTATAATATATTTATATGATTAAAGATTTTTTTTTAAATTTTATTAAAGTTAATATTAATAATGTAAATCAAAGAATTGATAATTATTTGTTTAAAATAATTAAAGTTTTACCTAAAAATAAAATATATTCTTTATTACGTAAAGGAAATATTAGAGTAAATAAAAAACGTATTTCTCATAATTATAAATTAAAAATAAATGATATAATTAGAATTCCTTTAATAAATATTAAAAAAAAAAAAATATATATTGATAAATATATCATAGAAAAATTTAAAAATTATATTATTTATGAAGATGAATATATTTTAGCTATTAATAAACCATATGGTATTTCTGTACATAAAGGTAGTAAAATTAATTTAAATATTATAGATATTTTTAGATGTATTTATAAAAATGAAAAATTTTTAGAATTAGTTCATCGTATTGATAAAAATACTTCTGGTATTTTATTAATATCTAAAAATTTAAATATATTACGTTTTTTACATAAAAGTTTTAAAAAAAATAGAATTAAAAAACAATATATAGGTTTAATACATGGAATTTGACCATTTTATATTAATAAAATAGAAAATTATATATCTAGAAATAGATATGTTTCTTATATTACAAAAGAATATAGTAATGGAAAATTATCTAAAACTTTATTTAATATTAATAAATATTTTAATAAATATACTTTATTAAATATTATTCCAATTACTGGTAGAAATCATCAGATAAGATTGCACACTAGTAGTTTAGGTTATCCAATAGTTGGAGATAATGTTTATGGTAATAAAAAAAATGATTATTTTTTTTTTAAAAAATTTGGAATAAAAAGATTATTTTTACATTCATATATTTTATCTTTTTTTCATCCTTTTTATAAAAAAAAAATAAAATTATATGCTAATTTAAATGATGATTTTTTATCAATTTTAAATAATTTAATTTAAGGTTATTTATGGCTGTACAAAAAAGTAAAAAAAGTAAATCTAAAAGAGGTCATCGTAGATCACATAATAGTTTAAAATTACCTGTTTTATATAAAAATAAAGATAATGAAATAAGTTTGTATCATCATATAGATAAAAATGGTTTTTATAAAAATAATAAGGTTATATAATATATTTATATATTTAAAAAAATAATATATATATACATATATAATAATGTATATATATATACACATATATATATATTATGTATATATGTATATTGTTTATATTTATTTCTAAAATATTATTAATTAATAATTTTATAGGTTAAATATGTGTAATATAGAAAATCGTATTAAAAAAATAATTAGTGATCAATTAAATGTTAAATTAGAAGATGTAAAGAATGAAAAACATTTTGTAAATGATTTAGGAGCTGATTCTTTAGACGTTATAGAATTAATTATGGCTTTAGAAGAAGAATTTGATATAGAAATATCTGATGATAAAGCTGAAAAAATTAATACTGTTCAATCAGCAATAGATTGTATAAGTTCTATAAAAGATAAAAAAGTAAAATAAATACTTATTTATAAATTTAGTAATGTGTATATGTATGTTAATATACTAATAATAAGTATTATCAATAATTTTATTAATCTGGATATAATGTTCAGGTTAATAAAATTTATTGTTAATTTTTTAGTTATATAATGTAATATTAAAGTCATTGTTATACAAGATAATATTATTTTAAAAAAGAGTTTTTTTCATTCATATTTGAAATTTATTATTTTTTTATTTTTTAATTGTAAATATAATATTAATGAATTTATATAATAAGATAAACTTATTGATAGAGATAATCCTGCATGTTTAAATATTTTAATAGTAAAAATATTTAATATTTGAGTTATTATTAATATAAATATTGCTATTTTATTTAATATATTATTATTACTTGTGGAATAAAAACATGGTGTTAGTATTCTAATTATTATTAATGGAAATAAACCTATTGAATAAGCTATTAATATTCTTGATGTCATAATTACATCAATAAAATTAAATTTTCCATATTTAAATAAAGTTATTGTTAATGTTTTAGATAAATAAATTAATAAAATTGATATTGGTATACTAAATAATAATGTTATTTTTAAATATTTATTTATTATTTTACTACATTTTTTTTTGTTTTTGTTATTAAAATTTTTAGATAATTTAGGTAATAAAATTGTACTTATTGTATTACCTAGTATACTTATTGGTAATTCTATTAATTTATCAGCATAATATATTCATGATATTAAACCTGATTTAAAATATGAACATATATTATTATTAATAATTTGTGATATTTGATATATAGAAATTTCAAATATTACTGGAAAAATATTTTTTATTATTTTATATATTCCTTTATTATATATATTTAATTTATTAAATTTTATATTTAAATTTATATTTTTTATACTTATTTTTTGAATTAATAATTGTAATATTCCTGATGTAATAATAGATCATGCTAAAGAAAAAATTGGATATTTAAAATATTTATTTATAAATAGTATATAAAATATAATTACTATATTTAATATAATAGGTGAAAGGTTTGTTACTAAAAATATATTTCATATATTTAGTATAGATGAAATATATGATGTTAATGATATTAATATTATATATGGAAATGTTATTTTTAATAATTTATTTATTAAATTTAATTTTAAGTTATTTTCAAAAAATCCTGGTGACATTATATATATAATATTTTTAGAAAAAATTATGCCTAATATAGTTGTTATTATTAATACAGAAAATAATATAAAATATACAGATGAAATTAATTCTATTGTTTCTTTTTTAGTTTTTTTTTCTTTATATTTACTTAATATAGGTATAAATACATATGAAAAAGCTCCTTCTGCAAATATTCTTCTTAACATATTTGAAATTTTAAATACAGTATAAAAAGCATCTGTTTGAAAATTTATACCAAATTTATTTGCTATTATTATATCTCTTAAAAAACCTATTATTTTAGATATAAATATTAAACAACTTATTTTTATAATATTTAATAACATATTATTGTATCTTTTAAAAATTATAATTTTTATTTATATTTATTTTAAAATTATAAATTATTAATTTAATTATTTTATATTTTATTTAAATTTTTAGTATATTATTTATTTTATTTTAAATTATTAATATTATAATATAATAAAAAATTATTTTAAATGATTTTTTTTTTTAAAAAAAATATAATATATTTAAATCCTAAAATTCTAGAATTTAATATTTTTTTAAATAAATTTATTTTATTAAAAATATTATTAATATTTTTTTTTATATATTTATTTTTTTTTTTATTTAAAATTATTATTATTAATAATAGAATTCCTTTAATAATTAATGAATCACTATCACCATTTAATTTAATTATATTATTTTCATTTTTTATATTTAATCAAACATTACTTTGACATCCATATATTATATTATTTTTATAGCGTATATTTTTTTTTTTAAATGGTAATATTTTTCCTAATTCTATTAAATATATTAATTTATCTTTATATTTTTTTAATGATTTTATTTCCTTAAATATTTTTTTTTTATGTAATAAATTTTTCATTTTATTTTATTAAATTAATAATTTTTTTTAATCTATATATAAATATATTTATATCTTTTTTTGAAGTATACATAGCTATAGATATTCTACATATTCCTGATATATTATATAGTTTTATTAATGGAATAGCACATTGATTACCTGTTCTAATAAATATTCCATGTTGATCAAGTAACATTCCTATATCATAAGAGTGTTGATTCTTAATATTAAATGATATTATACTTATTTTTTTTTTTGATCCATATATTTTAATTTCAGGAATATTTTTAAATTTATTTAATATATATTTTATTATTTTTTTTTCATAATTTATAATGTTTTCTATTCCTATTTTATTTATATAATCAATTGCATTTCCTAATCCTATAATAGATTCTATATTAGGTGTTCCAGCTTCAAATTTTCAAGGAGAATTTATAAATTGTATATTATTTATGTTATATTTTTTTATATTTATGTTAGAAATTATTCCTCCTCCTGATTTTCATATTTTAAGATTATCTATATTTTTTTTTTTACCATATATTATTCCTACTCCAGTTGGAGCGTACATTTTATGTCCTGAAAATATATAAAAATTACAGTTAATTTTTTGTACATCTATTTTTAAATGAGATATTGCTTGTGAACCATCTATTATAGATATAATATTATTTTTTTTAGCTATTTTTATTATTTTTTTTATTGGATTTTCTATACCTATTACATTGGATATATGAGTAATAGATATTATTTTAGTATTTTTATTAATTATTTTTTTTAAATTATTTATATCTAAATAACCTTTTTTATTTATTTTAAGTATTTTTAATTTAAAATTAATTTCTTTTGATAATAAATATCAAGGAATTATATTTGAATGATGTTCTATTATTGAAATAATTATATTTTTTTTTTTATTTATATTTTTTTTAGTTAAACTATATGATAAAAAATTAAATGATTCTGTACTATTATTAGTAAATATTATTTCTTCTGGTGATTTTGCATTTATAAATTTTGCTATTTTAATTCTTGTGTCTTCTATTTTATTAGAATTTATATTACTTAACGTATATATACTTCTATTAACTGAGGAATAATAATTTTTATAAAATTTAGTTTGATTTTTAATTACAATATTTGGTTTTTGGGATGTAGAAGCATTATCTAAATATATTATTCTTTTTTTATTTATTTTTTTTTTTAGTATCGGAAAATCTAATCTTATTTTTTTAATATTATAATTCATTTTATTTATATTTATTTAATATTATTTTATATATATTTTTTTTTATTATTTTATTTTTTATTTTTTTTATTATATCATTAATAAATATTATAAACATTATTTTTCTTATTTTATATTTATTTAAACTTCTACTAGATAAGTAAAAATATATTTTTTTATTAATATTATTAATTGTTACTTTATGTTTACATTTAGTTTTTTTATTTTTAATATTTAATTGTGGTTTAGAATAAATAAAATTTGGTTTATCAAAGCATAAATTATTATTTTCTAATATTGCAATTGAATTATATGCTTTTTTAAGTATTGTTATTATTCCTATAAATTTTATTATTCCAGAAGATATTATTATATTTTTATGTTTTTGATAACTTTTTGAATTAGGTTTATTATGAATAATATGTATTTTATAATAAAAATTTGTTTTTTTTTTAATTATAGAAATATTATTTATATTTATAAAAGAATTTTTATATAAATTAATTTTATTATTAATAATTATTTTTTTTGATTTTATTAAAAATATATTTTCATAAAATTTAGAATTTTTTTTTATTTTAATATTATTTTTAGAATAAAAAATAGTTTTTTTATTTAAATTAATTATTTTAATATAATTTAATATTGTATTATTATATAATTTTATATTATAATTACAATTTATATATTTATTATTATTATTATTTTTATAAATATAATATTCTTCAATAAGATTTATATTATTATTACTTTTAATTATTAAATTTATATTTAATATTTTTTTACTTATATATTTTTTTTTATAAATATATATTATATATATAGGAATATTTTTATTTTTTAATTTGTATATTATTATATTTATTTTATTTTTTTTTTTTTTAATTAATATTTTAATTTTTATTAAATTATTTATATTTTTATTTATATATATTTTTTTATTGTTTAAAATAATAAATTTAATTAATTTAATTCTTATATTTTTTTTTAATAAATTTTTCATAACCTTTTTTTTCTATTATTTTAGAAATATTTTTATTACTAGATTTTATTATTTTTCCTTTATTTATAATATGAATAAAGTCTATATTAAGATTATTTATAATTTTTGGATTATGTGTTATTATTAAAAATGATTTTTTTTTTTTTTTAAATTTATTTATAATTTTAAAAATTAATTTTAAATTTTTTATATCTAATCCTGAATCTATTTCATCTAATATAATCATATTAGGTTTTAAAAGAAGTATTTGAAGTATATCATTTTTTTTTTTTTCACCTCCTGAAAAACCTTCATTTAAAGATCTATATAAAAAATTTTTATTAAAATTTAATTTTTTAATTATTTTATATATTTTTTTTCTTATTTCTATAATATTAAGTTTTTTTTTTTTATTATATTTTCTTATTGAATTTAAAGATTGTTGTAAGAAAAATTCATTATTTAAGCCATGTATTTCTATAGAATTTTGAAATGATATAAAAATTCCTTTTTTAGCTCTTTTTTCTGTAGAAATTTTATTTATTTTTATATTATTATACAATATACTTCCTTTTGTTATTTTGTATTTTTTGTTACCTGCTATTACTAATGATAGAGTACTTTTTCCAGATCCATTTGGTCCCATTAAAATATGTATTTCTTTTTTTTTTATTTTTAAGTTTAAATTGTTAATTATTTTTTTTTTTTTTATTTTAACATTTAAATTTTTAATATTTAATATATACATAATTATTATTTATTTTAGTCTTTAAATAAATTATATTCAATTTCTAATGAATGTTCTATAGGTAACATATTTAATATTTTTTTACAAAAACCATTTAATATCATATATTTTGCATTTTTTTTATTTATTCCTCTTTGTAATAAAAAAAATATTTGTTCCTTTTTTATATATGAAGAATATGTTTCATGTTCTATATAAGAGTATTTATTTTTTGATTTAATACATGGTATTGTATATGCAGAAGAATTTTTATCTATTATTAATGAATTACATTGAGTAAAATTTTTAGATTTTTTTGATGATTTACATATTTTAACTATACTTCTATGTGTATTTTTACTATTATCTTTAGAAATACTTTTAGCTAAAATTATAGATTTTGTTTTTTTTCCTATATGTATCATTTTAGTTCCAGTATCTGCTTGTTGATTTAATTTTGTTATAGATAAAGAATAAAAATTACCTACAGATTTATTTCCTAATAGTATTGCACTTGGATATTTTCATGTTACATTTGCTCCTTTTTCTATTTGTACTCAAGATATTTTACTATTATCTCCTTTACATAAAGCTCTTTTTGTTACGAAATTATATATACCTCCTTTTTTTGAATTTCCAATAAATCAATTTTGTATAGTAGAATATTTTATTTCAGCATTTTTATATAAAATTATTTCTACAACTGCTGCATGTAATTGATTTTCTTTTCTTTCTGGAGATGAACATCCTTCAATATAGTTTAAGTAACTATTTTTTTTTAAAACTATTATAGTTCTTTCAAATTGTCCTGTATTTTTGGCATTTATTCTAAAATATGATGATAAATTTATTGGACAATGAGTATTTTTTGGAATATATATAAATGTTCCATCTGATAGTACTGCTGTATTAAGTGAAGAAAAAAAATTATCATTTATTGGTACTACTTTACAAATATATTTTTTTATTAATTTTGGATATTTTTTTACAGCTTCATTAAATGAACAAAATATAATTCCTAATTTTAATAATTTTTTTTTATAAGTTGTTTTTATTGATATTGAATCTAATATTGCATCTGTTGCTATATTATTTATGTTTTCTTGTAAAGAAATTCCAAGCTTATTAAATGTTTTTTTTATTTTTTTATTATTTATTTTTGGTTCAGAATAATATATAATTTTTTTATAATTTATATTATTATATTTTCCATTAAATCATTTTGGTTCTTTCATTTTTTTTCATATATTAAATGCTTTTAATCTTAAATTAAGCATTCAGTTTGGTTCTTTTCTTTTTTTTGAAATTTTAATTATATTTTTTATATTTATACCTTTTTTAATGTTATAATTTTTTATATTTGTTTTAAAACCTTGTTTATATATGTATTTTTTTTTTTTATGTAACATTTTTATATTTTTTATTATTTTTATTTAATATTTTTTATATTAAAAAATAATTTTATTATTATTAATTTTTATATTAAATTTATAATATTTTATTATTATATTATTTATAATAATATATTATAATATATATTATAATTTATAATATTTTATAATTTCTAATTTATAATATGTTTATTATTTCTTTTGATTTTGGAATGAAAAATATAGGTATTGCTATAGGTCAATTTTATACTAAAACAGCTAGTCCTTTGATTTCAATAAATGCTAAACAAGGTATTCCAATAAATTGAATGGATATAAAAAAAATATTAGATATTTGATTAATTAAAATTGCTGTTATTGGATATCCTTATCATTATATAAAAAATAATAATTGTAAATTGATTAAAATATATATAAAAAAATTTGCAAATAATTTAATTAATAAATTTAATTTACAGATTTTTTTTTCAGATGAAAGATTTACTTCTTGTGCTGCAAGAAATTTTATAAATAATAATTTTAAATTATATAATTCATTTTATTCTAATTATAATATTCATACTATTTCTGCTGTATTAATTTTAGAAAGATGATTAAAATTAAATTCTTAAAAATATTTGTTTTTTTCTATTCTTAATCAAAAAATTATATCTAATATATCTTCAGGAAGAGGGCAATTAATAACTATTTTATTTTTTTTTATTGGATGTTTAAATATTAATGTTGTTGCATGTAATGCTTGTCTATTTAATTTTTTTATTTTATTTTTTATTAATTTAGAAATTTTTTTTTTATTTGATATATTTTTTTTTGTATATATTTTTTCTCCTACTATTGGATTATTTATATGATTCATATGTACTCTTATTTGATGTGTTCTTCCAGTTTCTAATTTAATTTCTAATAATGTAAAAAAATTAAATTTTTCTAATATTTTAAAATAAGTAATTGCTTTTTTTCCATTTTTTTCTACTGACATTATTTTTCTATTATATTTATTTCTTTTTATATATGTTTTAATAATACCTATTTTTTTTTTAATATTACCGTTTACTAAAGTTTTATATATACGAGTTATTTTTCTTTTTTTTATTTTTTTTGTTAATTTTATATAACTATTATTTTTTTTTGCTATAATTAATAATCCTGTTGTATTTTTATCTAATCTATGAATTATTCCTCATCTTGTAATTTTATTATATATATTAGGATATAAAAATATTAATTTATTTACTAATGTATCATTTAAATGACCTGCTCCTGGATGTACAATAGTATTTTTATTTTTATTTATTATTAATAAATATTTATCTTCATAAATTATATTTAATTTAATATTTTTATTTTTTTTATATGTATTTATTTTTTTTTCTATAATAATTTTTATTATATCTTTAGGATAAATTTTAATATTATTTTTTTTTATAATTTTATTATTTAAATAAATTTTTTTATTTTTTATTAGTTTTTGTATTTTATTTCTTGAATATTTTTTTATTTTTTTTGATAAAAATATATCTATTCTTTTATTAAAATATTTATTTTTAATAATTAAAAACATTTTTTTTTAAAATATTATTTATTATTGTTATTTTATTTATTTACCTATACAAAATTTTGAAAATATATTTTTTATAATATTACTTGATAATATTACATTTTTTCCTATAATTTCACATAAATATTTTTGTATATTAAATAAATGTTCATATATTAAATCTAAATTTATTTTTTTTTTAAAATTATATATTTTTATTAATTTAATTATTTTTTTAAAATTATATAAGCTTAATTTAATTAAATTAATATGTCTTTTATTAGTTAAGAAATTACATTTAATATTTGTATTTTTTATTTTTTTTTTTATTATATTTAATAATATTTTTGTCCCTATTTTTTTTTTAATTGATATATTTAATATAATATATTTTTTATTTTTTATAATATTAAATTTCTCATTTGTTAAGTCTATTTTATTACGTAATAATAAATTAATTCTATTTTTTTTTTTTATTTTATTTAATATTTTTTTTTTATAGTATTTTATAATTTTTTTTTCAGATATTTTGTATGAATTTTCTATAAATATTATTATATTTGATTTATTAATTTCTTTTCATGTTTTTTTAATACCTATTTTTTCTATTTTATTATTTGTTTTATGTATACCAGCTGTATCTAATATTTCAATATTTTTATTATTTATTTTTATATATTCTTTTATAATATCTCTTGTAGTTCCTTTTATATTTGTTATAATTGATGTATTTTTTAATGTTAAAAAATTCATTAAACTTGATTTTCCAACATTTGGTTTTCCTATAATTATTATTTTAATTTTATTATTATTTAATAAATTTTTTTTAGTTTTTATATGTAATTTTTTTATTTTTTTATATATATTAATTATATTTTTTTTTATATTATTTATAATATTTACATTAATTTCTTGTTCTGAAAAATTTATTTCTTTTTCTATATTAATTAAATTATATTTAATGATATTTATTATATTTTTTATTTTATTAGAAAATTTTCCTTTTAATGATTGTATAGCAGAAAAAATTTTATCTTCGGAATCTGAATATATAAGTTCTTTTATAGATTCTGCTTGAATTAAATCTATTTTTTTATTTATAAAAGCTCTTTCAGTAAATTCACCTGGATAAGCTATTCTTACATCTTTTATATTTAATTCTATAATAGAATTAATAATTAATTCTATTATTTTTTGACCTCCATGACTATGGATTTCTAATATATCTTCTCCAGTAAATGAATTAGGTTTTTTAAAATATATAATTATTCCGTAATCAATAATTATATTTTTTTTATTTTTTATTGGTAAATATGTTGCATATCTATTTTTTGTTATTTTTCCTATTATTATATTAGATATTTTTTTTACTTTTTTTCCTGATATTCTAATTATACCTATTCCTCCATATCCTATTGGAGTTGATTGAGCTAATATAGTATCTTTTATATTATTCATAATTTTAAAATTTTTATTATATTTTAAATAATTAAATTATTAGTTAATATAATATATTATCATTTATGTTTTATTATAAATAATATTTATTTTTCTATAATTTTCTATTTAATAATATATTTTTAAGTTTTATTAAAAATGTAAATTTTTTTTTATATAAATATAAATATTAATATTTTTATTATTAAATTTAATAAATTATTATTGTATATATATAATATTTTATTTTTATTATTTTTATTTATTTTTTAATTTTTATTTTTTTTAGGTTAGTTATTTAGTGATTTTTAAGAAATAATTAAAAATTTTTATTAATATAGTTAATATTATTATTAAATTTTTTAAATTATTTATTTTTTTATTAATTTTTGATAAAATTTTTATTATAGGTTTATTTTTAAATCATAAAAATTTATAATTTTTTGTATTATATTTTTTTTTTTTTTTATTATTTTTTTTATTAATTTTTTTTATTATTAATATTTTAAAATTAATAGTTTTTTTTTTTTTAGGTTTTATTAAATATTTATTTTTATATTTTATATTTATAAAATTATTTTTTTTTTTAATTAATATCATATTATTTTTATTTTTTTTATTTATTAAAGTAATAATAAAATTTTTTTTATATATAAGTAATAACTTTATATTTTTAAATTTATTTTTTTTTTTAATTTTTTTAATATTTAATTTATTAATTTTTTTTTTTATATATAATATATTAAATTTTTTATTTTTTATATATTTTATATTATTATATAATAATATTTTATTTTTTTTTTTAAGTTTATTTTTTATTAAATATTTAAAATATATTTCATATGATGATTTATTTATTATAATATTTTTAATATATATATTATTATTATATATACATTTAAAATTTATTATAATATTATCTTTTTTATATAAAATTTTATTAATATTAAATATTATTTTTTTTTTATTTTTATTTTTTATATTTGATATTATTTTATAATTTTTAAATTTATTGTATTTAATATATTTTATATTACTGTTATATTTGTTAATTTTTATTAAAAAAATATTATTTTTAATATATATGTATTTATTAAATTTATTATTTGATATTTTAAATATTTTATTTTTATTTATGTTAGATTTTATTATATTAATAAATAATATACTTAATAAAATATAAATTATTATAATAATTTTTCTATTCATAAATTTTTTCTTATTTTATTTATATATAGTATTTTTTTCAAATTTTATTAAAATAATTAAATATATTTTTTTTTTTTAATAGTAATATATTTTTTTTAAAAATTATTAAATAATTTAATTTTTTTATTTTATATTGATTTATTCTAAATGTTTCTAATATTATTCTTCTATATTTATTTCTTTTTGTTGATAGTTTTATGTATTTTTTTTTTATTAAAATGGCTATTTTAGAATTTTTATTATTACTATATATATATTTTATTATTATATATTTATATATATTTATTTTAATATTATTTTTATTTTTTTTATATATTTTATTAAAATATTTTATTTTTATTTTTTTTTCTTTTGTAAGAGATAATTTTTCTTCCATTTTTAGTTTTCATTTTTTTTCTAAAACCATGTTTACGTTTTTTTTTTATATTAGATGGTTGAAATGTTCTTTTCATATTTTTTTATATTTTAGTATTTATTAATTTTATATTTTAATTAAAAATTATTATATATTTTATATAAAGAATATTTAATCAAAATATAATATTTATTAAAATATGAGTTTAACATGTGAATATTATCATTACAAGATATTTTTTTAGATATTAATTATATTTTAATTATATAATATTTATTAATTAATAAATTATATTATTTAATTGTTTATTTTTATATTTATTATATTATTATTATTAAATATTTTAATATATTTAAATATTTATTTAAATAAAATATTTTATATTTAAATATTTAAATATTTTATAATATAATTATTTTATAAAAATTTTAATATATATTAACTATATTATAATAAAAATTTTTAATAATTTATTTAAAATAATATTAAAGTATAAATATGCATTTTATAATAGAAAAAGAAAAAATTGTTATTTTATTAAGTAAATTTAATACTTATATAAGTAGTTCTTTAAAAAATCCAATTTTATCGAATATTTTATTAATTTTAAAAGAAAATAGATTAGTTTTTATAGTAACTAATTTGGATATGGAAATTAATTATAGTATAATTTTATCTAATGGTGAATTTTTTAAAGATGGTTCAATAACTGTAAATTTAAATAAATTTTATGAATTATGTAAAAGTTTTCCAAAAGGAAGTGTTATTGATATAAATTATTTAAAAAAAAAATTAATTATATCTTGTTTAAATAGTGTATCTTCTTTATCTACTTTACCAGTTAAAGAATTTCCTTTATTAAATAAAAATATTTATTTTGATTATAATTTTAATATTAATAGTAATATTTTTAAAAATATTATATTTAATTTATATTTATTTATGGGTAATCAAGATATTTATTATTATCTAAATGGTATGTTAATAGAATTTAGAAATAATTTTTTATATTTTGTTACTACTGATGGTTATCGTATATCTATATATAAATTATTAAATAACTTTAGTTATGAAATGAATAAATTTTTTTATTTAATTATTCCTAGAAAATTAGTTATTGAATTATTTAAATTATTAGATTTAATTAATAGTAAAAATATTTTTTTTTATGTTAATAATAATATGATTAAAATTATTTATGGTAATATTATAATTTATTCAAGTTTAATAGATGGTTCTTTTCCAGATTATGAAAATATTTTATATTTATCTAAGAAATATATTTATATTGATATAGATATTAAAAATTTTAAAAGTGCTTTAATAAGATCTTCTATTATAAATAATAATTTATCTAGTTATGTAACTTTAATTTTTAATAATAATTATTTATTGGTTTATAGTAATGATTTTAATAATAATGAAATAAGTGAAAAAATATTTATAAATTATATTGGTAATAAAATTGAAATTAGTTTTAATATAAAATATATTTTAGATATATTTAGATCTATTAAAAATAATTTAAGTATACGTTTTTATATAAAAGATTCTTTATCTATAACTAAAATAGTAGATATAAATAATATTTTTTTAACTTATATGATTATGCCTGTTCAATTATAAATATTAAATTTACATTTTAATAAGTATATAAAATTATGTCAATAAATTTTTATAATTCTTCTAATATAAAAGTATTAAAAGGATTAGAAGCTGTACGTAAACGTCCTGGTATGTATATAGGTGATGTTTCTGATGACTCTGGTTTACATCATATGGTTTTTGAAATTATTGATAATTCTATTGATGAATTTTTATCTGGTTTTTGTAAAAATATTATTGTTATTTTACATAAAGATAATTCTATTTCAATATTAGATGATGGTAGAGGTATTCCTGTAGATTTACATAAAGAAACTGGAATGTCTTGTGTTGAATTAATTATGACTGTATTACATTCTGGTGGTAAATTTGATAATAATTCTTATTCAATTTCTGGAGGTTTACATGGTGTTGGTATCTCTGTAGTTAATGCTTTATCAGAAAAGTTAGAAATTAAAATATATAGAGAAAATAAAATATTTTATCAAATTTATCATTTTGGTAAACCTAAAGAAAAAATTTCTGTTATAGGTAAAACTAATAAAAGTGGTACATATATACGTTTTTGACCTGATAAAGGTATTTTTATTAATTTTTTAAAATTTAAATATAAAATTATATTTAATAGATTAAATGAATTATCTTATTTAAATAATGGTTTAAAAATAAAATTATTAGATTTATTAAAAAAGAAGAAAAAAAAATTTTTAAATAGTGGTGGTATAAAATCTTTTCTTATTTCTTTAATAAAAAATAAAAGTATAATTAATAAAAATATTTTTTATTTTAAAAAAAAAAGTAAAAAATTTATTTTAGAATTTGCTTGTCAATGGGTTAATACATTTAAGAAAAAAATTTTATGTTATACTAATAATATATTTCAATCTGATGGTGGAACACATTTATCAGGTTTAAAAGTAGCTATAACTCGTACTATTAATTTATTTTTAAATAAAGAATTTAGTAATAAAAAAAAATATAATTGTAATATTATTGGTGACGATACTAGAGAAGGATTATATGCTATTTTATCAATTAAAATGCCTAATCCTAAATTTTCTTCTCAAATAAAAAATAAACTTATTTCTTATGAAATAAAATCTTTAGTAGAATCATTTATAAGTAGTAATTTGTATAATTTTCTTTTAGAAAATCCTATTGATTCTAAAAATATTATAAATAGAGTTATTTTTTCTTGTAAAAATAGAGAATCTTCTAGAAAAATAAAAAATTTATATAAAGAAAAAAATAAATATGATTTATCTTTTTTTGCTAGTAAATTGGCTGATTGTCAACAAAAAAATTCTAAATTAAATGAAATATTTTTAGTTGAAGGCGATTCTGCCGGTGGTTCTGCTAAACAAAGTAGAAATAGATTTAATCAAGCTGTATTACCTTTAAAAGGTAAAGTAATTAATGTAGAAAAAAATAATTTAAGTAAAGTTTTGTCTTCTGAGGAAATAAATGTTTTAATTTCTGTATTAGGTTGTGGAATAAATTGTAAGGATTTTAATATAAAAAAATTAAGATATAATAATATTATTATTATGACAGATGCTGATGTTGATGGCTCTCATATTAGAACTTTATTATTAACTTTTTTTTATAGATATATGCCAGATTTAATTAATAATGGTCATTTATATATTGCTAGACCTCCTTTATTTAAAATAAGATATTTAAATAATGAATATTATGTTTCTAATGAATATGATTTGATAAAATATAAAATTTATTTTTGTTTTAAAAATATTAATTTATATAAAAAAAAAGATAATTCAGTTTTATTAAGTAATATTGAATTAACTAAATTAGTTATAAAATATTTAAATTTTTTAAATTTAATTTATAAAAAAGAAACTAAATTTTCTATATATATTTTAAATTCTTTAATGTTTTTTAGAAAATTAGATATTTTTGATTATAAAAATTATTTTTTGTGATTTAAAGATTTTTCTTTTTATTTAAATAATAATAATATTTTATTTAAAAATAAAATTATATGTAAGATGTTAAAAAATAAATATAATAAATTTTATAAATTTAAATTTATTTTTTTAAATTATTATTCTAATAAATATATTTATGTTAAAAAAATTTTTTTAGAAAAATATTATTATTTATTATTAAAATTAGGTAGTAAATTATCTTTTTTTAATAAAAGTTATAAAAAATATATTTTAATAAATAATAATAAAGAATATTTTTCTGATTTTTATAGTTTAATAAATTATGTTTTAAAATATAATTTAAAATATGTTTTTATACAAAGATATAAAGGTTTAGGAGAAATGAATCCTGAACAATTATGAAATACTACTATGAATCCTAAAAATAGATATTTATCTAAAATATATATAAAAGATGCAGTAAAAGCTAATAAATTATTTAAAATTTTAATGGGTGACGATATTAAATCTAGAAAAATTTTTATTAAAAATAATATTATTTATAATAAAAAAAATATTTATATTTAAACTCCTCCGACTGGATTTGAACCAGTGACATACGGATTAACAGTCCGTTGTTCTACCAACTGAACTACAGAGGAATATATAATAATTATATTATATATTAATTTTATAATGATTGTCAAAAAATATATATTATATTTATTATATATAATAATAAAAATAAAAATATTTTTTGTTTTAATTATATTATAATGTAATAATATAGTGGGATGTCTGAGTGGTTTAAAGAGCATGTTTGGAAAATATGTATACTATTGTATCAAGGGTTCGAATCCCTTTCCCACTATTTTAAAAATATATTTATATATATAATTAATTTTATTTAATTTTTTAAAAGGTTTTATTATGGTTATAATACGTTTATCTCGTTATGGTAGAAAAAAAAAACCTATATATAATATTGTTGTATCTGATAGAAGATATTTTCGTAATAGTAAATTTATTGAAAAAATAGGATTTTATAATCCTTTTAATAATATTAGTTTTATAAATTTTGATATTTTAAATAAATGAATTAAATATGGTGCTTTAGTTTCTAGAAGAGTTTTATATATAATTAAAAAATATGAAAAAAAATAATTTTTTTAAATATAATTATGAATTTTAATATTATAACTATAAATCCTAATTTTTTTAAATCTCCTTTAAAAAATGGTTTGATATATAAGGCTATAAAAAAAAAATTAATAAATGTTAATTTAATAAATCTTACAAATTTTTTAAATAAAAGTAATAGTTATGAAGATAAAATTTATGGTGGTGGAGCTGGTTTATTATTTAAACCAGAATCTTTATACTTATCTATAAATAGTGTTAAAAAATATAATTTTAATTCTTTAGTAATTTATTTATCTCCTCAAGGTAAAATAATTAATAATTATATAGTAAAAAAAATATTAAGTTATAATTCTTTAATTTTTATTTGTGGTAGATATAATGGAATAGATCAGCGTATTATTGATAATTATGTTGATATTGAATTATCTATAGGAGATTATATAATTAGTTGTGGAGAAATTTCTAGTTTAGTTATTATTGATATATTAGTAAGAAAAATACCTGGTGTATTAAATAATATTAAATCTTTTAAATTTGATTCTTTTAATTATTTAAATAGATTATTAGGATTTCCTTAATTATACTAGACCTAGAATTTTTAATAATTTACATGTTCCTAAAGTTTTATTATCTGGAAATCATAGAAATATATTTTTATGAAGATTTAAAATGTCTTTCAATAAAACTTTGTTATTTAAACCATATTTATTAAAATCTCTATTTTTAATTAATAAAAAATAAAAATTTTTTTAATAAGAGTTCATAATGAAAAATAATATTATAAGTTATATAGAAAAAAAGAATGTTGATGTTAATAAAAAGATTAATTTTATTAGTGGAGATATTATAGAAGTTAAAATATTTGTTATTGAATTAAATAAAAATAGATTACAATCATTTAAAGGAAGGGTGATTTCTATTAAAAGAAAAGGTATTAATTCTTGTTTTGTTTTAAGAAGAGTATCATATGGTGAAGGTATTGAAAGATTATTTAAATTTTATTCTCCTTTAATACATTCTATAAATATAATTAAAAAAAATAATAAAATTAAAAAATCTAAATTATATTATTTACGTTTTATTAAAAATAAGTATTAAAATGTATAGATTATTATCTTGTGTAAGATACAATGGTTTTTTTTATCATGGTTGGCAAAAACAATATGAAAATGATAATAGTATACAGAATATTATAGAGAATTCTTTGTTTTTATTATTTAAATATAATATAAAAATATTTTGTTCAAGTAGAACTGATGTTGGTGTACATAGTTTAGGACAAATATTTCATTTTGATATAAAAAAATATATTAAAATTAATTTATTATTAAATTCTTTAAATAATATTTTACCAATTTATATATGTATTAAATGAATTAAATATATTTGTGTTAAATTTAATGCAAGATATAATGCTATTGCAAGAAGATATATTTATGTTATATATAATTCTAATTTGAAACCTATTTTTTTAAATAAATTAGTATTATATAATAATAATTATATTAATATAGATTTAATGTTAAAGGCATCAAAATATTTATTAGGAAAACATAATTTTAATTCATTTAGATCGTCTAAATGTGAATCAAATAATCCTTATAAAACTATTTTTTATTTAAATATTTATAAAATAAATAATTTTATTTTTTTTGATATAAAAGCTAATTCTTTTTTATATCATATGGTAAGAAATATAGTTAGTAGTTTATTATTAGTTGGTACTTATAAATATTCTATATTATGAATAAAAGATTTTTTGTTTTATAGAAATAAAAATTTTTTTAATATATGTATTGTTAAACCTTATGGTTTATATTTAACAGAAGTATATTATTAATTTTTTTAAATATTTTATTTATAATTAATAAGTTTATTTATGATTAATTTTTATGTTTTTAATATTTTTATATTATTATTTTATATTTTTTTCAGTTTTAAAAAAGGTTTTATAAATGATTTTTTTTCTTTTATATATTTATATATATTAATTAAATATTTTATATTTTATAAAGATAAGTTTTTGTTTATTAAATATAAAGAAATTATTATCATATTGTATTTTGTATTTTTATCTTTTTTTGAAAAATTATTATTTATTTTTTTAAAAAATATTATATTTTTAATATATTTTTTTATAAATAAAATTTTAGGTCTTATGTTTGGTATTATTAAAAGTTTAATATTTATATATATATTAAATTTAGTATATAATTATATGTTTTAATAAATTGTGGAGGTTGGATTTGAACCAACGACCTTCGGGTTATGAGCCCGACGAGCTACCACTGCTCTACCCCACTAATTATATTTAATATAACATATTTTTATAATATTTAAAAGATTTATTATATTAATATTAGTATTTATTTTATAAATATATATAATATATATATATATATATATATGTATTATTAATTGTAATATTTTAAATTGAGAAAATTTATGTCAAAAATAGTTAAAATTATAGGTAGAGAAGTATTAGATTCTCGTGGTTATCCTACTGTTGAAGCGGAGGTTTATTTAGAAGATGGTTCTTATGGTAGATCTATAGTTCCTTCAGGTTTTTCAAAAGGTATTAATGAAGCATTAGAATTACGTGATAATGATTTATCCAGATATTTAGGTAAAGGAGTATTAAAATCAGTATTTATTATAAATAATATTATTTCTAAAGAAATAATTGGTTTAGATTCTTCAAATCAAGATTATATAGATAATATTATGATAAATTATGATGGAACATCTTTAAAATCTAAATTAGGTGCTAATTCTATGTTAGCTATATCTTTATCAGTAGCTAAAGCTAATTCTAATTCTTTAAATATACCTTTATATAAATATATTTCCAAATTAATTGATAATAAGGAATTTGTTTTACCAATACCTATGGTTAATATAATTAATGGTGGATGTCATGCTGATAATAATATTGATATTCAAGAATTTATGATTCAACCAGTTAAAGCAAAGAGTTTTAGGCATGCTATAAGAATTTGTTCAGAAATTTTTCATAATTTATCAGAAATATTAAAATCTAATAATAAAAAAACATTAATTGGCGATGAAGGTGGTTATGCTCCTGATTTATCTTCTAATGAAGAAGCTTTAATTTTTATTAAAGATGCTATTGAAAAATCTGGTTATGTATTAGGTAAAGATATTTTTTTAGCTTTAGATTTTTCTTCTTCAAGGTATTATAATAAAGATAAAAAAATATATTTATTAGAAAATAAAGAATATAATTTTTATGAGATTACTAATTTTTTAAATAATTTAATTAAAAAATATTTTATTTTTTCTGTAGAAGATCCTTTAAGTGAATTAGATTGAGATGGTTATATTTATTTAACTAGTGTTTTAGGAGAAAATATTCAATTAATTGGTGATGATTTGTTTGTTACTAATATTAATTTATTAAAAAAAGGAATAAATTTAAAAGTAGCTAATTCAATATTAATTAAACCTAACCAAATTGGTACATTAACAGAAACTTTAAAAGTAATTAAATTAGCTAAGAAAAATAATTATTCTGTAATTATCTCTCATAGATCTGGAGAAACTGAAGATACAACTATTTCTGATTTAGCTGTAGGAACTTCTTCAGGTCAAATAAAAACTGGTTCTATGAGTAGGAGTGAAAGAATTTGTAAATATAATAGATTAATTAGAATAGAAGAAGAATTAGGATCTTTTTGTTTTTATAAAAATATATCAGAATTTAATTTTTTAAAGAATAAAAATATAAAATAAAAATAATAATTATTTATTAATAAATATTTAAATATATATAAAAATTTTTTTAAAAATATATTATATATATATATATTTTTATATTATATATATAATATATATATATATATATTATAAATAAATTGTTTGATAATTATATTTTAAAATAATAAATTTATTAAATATTTTTAATTTTTTTTTATATTCATTTTATTAAGAAGAATTTTTTTTTACCTTTTTGTAATATAGTAAATTTATTAAAATATTTATCTTTTTTATTAATTTTATAGTTTATATCTTTTATTACTATATTATTTATTTTAATAGAAGAATAATATATTAGTTTATTAGATTCAGATTTTGTTTTAGTTATTTTTAATAATATTAATATATTTTTTAATTTTTTATTTTTTTTTTTTAATATTATTTTTGGTATTTTAAAATTAAATATTTTTTTAAGTTTTTTAATACTTATTTTTCTATTTTTAGAAAAATAAAATTTAGTTATAAATTTAATTTCTTTTATATTTTTTTTTCCATGTACTATCTTTGTTATTTTTTTTGCAAGTATTTTTTTTAATTCATTAATATTTTTATTTTTTTTTATTTTTTTTATTTTTTTATATTTTAAAAATGTAAATTGTTTAATATAATTTAATATTTTATTATCTTCTATATTTAATCAAAATTGATAAAATTCATATGGAGTAGTTTTTTTTTCATCTAATCAAATTATATTTTTTTCTGATTTACTATATTTTTGTCCATTTTTTTTTGTTATTAAGGGTAATGTTATTCCAAAAGATTTTTTTTTATTTATTTTATTAATTAAATTTATTCCTGATATTATATTTCCTCATTGATCAGATCCTCCTATTTGAATTTTAGTATTTTTTGTATTAAATAAATGTAAAAAATCATAACTTTGTAATATAGGATAACTTAATTCTTTAAAACTAATACCTTTTTTATTTGATATATTTCTTTTTTTTATTGCTTCTTTATTTAACATTTTATTAATAATAAAGTTATTACATAAATTTTTTAAAAAAAAATCTATTTTCATATTTTTAAATCATTTATTATTTTTTTTTATTATTATATTATTAGGTATTATTTTTTTTATTTGTTTTATTATTTTTTTACTAAATTTTAATATTTTTTTTATATTATATTTTTTTCTTTTTTTATTTTGAAAACTTGGATCTCCTATTAATGATGTAAATTCACCTATTACTATTATTATTTTGTATCCATAATTTTGAAATCTTTTTAAAGTTAATAAAGGTATTAAATGACCAATATGTAAACTATCATTTGTTGTATCAAATCCACAATATATACTTATATTTTTATTTTTTATATATTTTTTAATTTTTTTTTCATTTGAAATTTGTATTATTAAATTTCTTAATTTTAATTCTTTTATTATATTATTTTTCATTAATTTATATTTTGTATTGTAAATTATTATTATTAATTATAATATTATATTATATAAATATATATAATATATTATTATTTTTGCGTTCTTAACTCAGAGGTAGAGTACCATTTTGACGTAATGGAAGTCAGTGGTTCAATTCCACTAGAACGCATAATTTATATAAATTTAATTTAATAAAATTTTATGAAAAAAACAAAAATAATTTGTACTATGGGTCCAAGTATTAATAATGAAAATATATTAGTTGATTTATTAAATTCTGGAATGGATGTTATAAGATTAAATTTTTCTCATGGAAATCATAATATTCATAAAGAATATATTAAAAATTTAAATAAAGCTTTAATGAAAACTAAAAAAAAAATAGCTATTATTTTAGATACAAGAGGACCTGAAATTCGTACTTTAAAATTAAAAAATTCTAAAGAAGTATATTTAAATAGTGGTCAAATATTTTGTTTTACTTCTGATAAAAATATTATAGGTGATAATACTATTGTAGGTGTATCTTATAAAAATTTTGTATTAGATTTAAATATAGGTGATAATATATTAGTTGATGATGGTTTGATTAGTATGTATGTAATTAATAAAGATAATTATAAATTAATATGTGAAGTTAAAAATAGTGGTTTTTTAGGTGAAAATAAAGGAATAAATTTACCTAATATTTATATTAATTTACCTATTTTATCTAATAGAGATAAGAAAGATTTAATTTTTGCTTGTAATAATAAAATAGATTTTATTGCTGCTTCTTTTATTAGAAAAAGTTCTGATGTTTTAAATATTAGAAAATTTTTAGATAAAAATGGAGGTAAAGATATTCAAATAATTTCTAAAATTGAAAATAAAGAAGGATTAAGAAATTTTGATAGTATATTAAATATTTCTGATGGTATTATGGTAGCTAGAGGGGATTTAGGAGTAGAAATACCTATAGAAGATGTAATTTTTGCTCAAAAAATGATAATTAAAAAATGTAATTTTTTTAAGAAAATAGTTATTACTGCTACTCAAATGTTAGAATCTATGATTTTTAATCCTAGACCTACTAGAGCTGAAGCAGGGGATATAGCTAATGCAATATTAGATGGTACTGATGCTGTAATGTTATCTGGAGAAAGTGCTAAAGGAAGATATCCAGTTGAAACAGTTAAAATAATGTATAATATTTGTAATTATACTGATAATAGTATAAATAATAATTTTTTGTATAAAAAAGAAGATTATATACCTATAAATGAAGCTGTATGTAAAAGTGCTGTTGATATTTCTAAAAAATTAAATTCACCACTAATTTTAGTTTTTACTAGAACAGGTAAATCTGCAAAATTTATTAGAAAATTTTACCCTAAATCTTTAATATTAGCTCTAACTAAAAATAATTTAGTTTCTAGACAATTAATTTTAATTAGAGGTATAATATCATTAGTTATAAATTCTATTAATTCTATAGATGATTTTTATAAAATTGGTAAAAAAATATCTATATGTTATGGATATGCAAAAGCTGGTGATATTATTGTAATGGTTTCTGGTTCATTGTCTTCTTCAAATATTAGTGGTAATATAATTTCAGTACATGTATTATAAATTTGTTATTTTTTGTAAATCTATAACTTTTTCATTATTAAAATTATTTATACGTATTAATATTATACCTTGTGTATTTCTTTTAAATATATTTATTTTATTTACTTTAATTCTCATAAATATACCTTTATTAGTTACTATTATTATTTCATTATTTTTATTAATTTTTATAACTTTTATTACATATCCATTTTTTTTATTTATTTTTATAGCTATAATACCTTTAGTTGCTCTAGATTTTTTTGCAAAATTAGATAATAATATTCTTTTTCCATAACCGTTTTTTGTAATTATTATAATTTCTTTATCTTTATTATTAATTGCTAATGATGATATAATACAATCTTTATTTATTAATTTTATAGCTTTTACTCCTGATGAATTTTTATTAGTTTCTCTTACATTATTTTCTGAAAATCTTATTGCTTTACCAAATTTTGTAAATAACATTATTTGTTGATTTTTTTTTGTATATATAACACTTACTATTTCATCATTATTTTTTAAATTTATTATATTTAATATTTTATTTGTTTTTATATTTATTTTATTTATTTTTATTTTTTTTATAATTCCTCTTTTTGTTATTAATACTAAATATTTATAATTATTATTATTATTTTTATATTCTAATAAAAATGTAATTTTTTCTTCTTTTTTAATTTTTATAAAATTAATTATAGGTTTACCTTGATTAAATTTATTTTCATATGGAAAATTATAACAATATGTTATAAAATATCTTCCTTTATTAGAAAAAAGAAATATTTTTTTATGTGTATTAGTTATTAATATATTTTTTATATAATTTTTATTTTTTATTTTTATTATATTTTTACCTTTTCCTCCTTTATTTTGAATCTCAAAATTTTTTAATTTTTTATAACTAATATAACTAAGTTTAGTTAATATTATTATTATATTTTCTTTTTTTATTAAGTCTTTAATATGTATTTTTGTTTCTTTATTTTTTATTTTAGTTAATCTATTATCTCCAAATGTTTTTTTTATGTATTTTAATTCATTTTTTATTATATTTTTTAATATTTTTTTATTTATTAATATTTTTTTTAATTTTTTTATTTTATTTTTTATTTTTAAATATTTTTTCTTTATTTTATTTTGTTCCATTTTAGTTAATTTAATTAAACTTAATTTAAGTATTGAATTTATTTGTAAATTACTTAAATTATATTTTTTTTTTTTAATGTTTGTTTTTTTGTTTTTAAATTTTATATTTAATATTTTTTTTTTAATTTCATTTTTATTATTAGATTTTTTTATAATAAATAAAATTTTATCTATATTTAATAATGTTACTATGAAACCTTCATATATATGAAGTTTAAATTTATTTTTTTTTAATTTAAAAATTGTTTTTTTTTTAATTATTTTCTTTCTGTATTTTATAAATATTTTAAATATATTTTTTAATGTTAAAATTTCTGGTTTTCCATAATTTAAAGCTATAATATTAATTCCATATGATATTTTTAAATTAGTTAAATAAAATAATTTATTTATTATTATTTTTCTTTTTATATTTTTTTTTGTTTCTATTACAATTCTCATTCCATCTTTATTAGATTCATCTATAATATTATAAATACCATCTATTTTTTTTTCTCTTTTTAATTGAATTATTTTCTTTATTATTTTTGTTTTATTAATTTGATAAGGTAATTCTTTAATAATTATATATTTTTTATTATTTTTATTATCATTTTCTATTTTAATCTTTGATTTTATTTTTATTGTACCTTTTCCAGTTTTATATGCTTTATATATTTCTTTTGAATTTTCAATTATTCCTCCTGTAGGAAAATCTGGACCTTTTATATATTTCATTATTTTTTTTGTTGTTATTTTACTATTTTTTAAGTATGCTATTAATGCATTTATTATTTCTTTTATATTATGAGGAGGAATATTTGTAGCCATACCTACTGCTATTCCTGTTGATCCATTTATTAAAATATTTGGTATTTTAGTAGGTAATATTTCTGGTATTTTTTGAGTTTCATCATAATTGTTTGTAAAATTAACTGTATTATATTTTATATCTTTTAAAAATTCATGAGATATTTTAGACATTTTTATTTCAGTATATCTCATTGCTGCTGCTGAATCTCCATCTACTGAACCAAAATTTCCTTGACCATCTATTAATGGATATCTTAATGAAAAATTCTGCGCCATTCTAACTATGGCATCATATACAGCATTATCTCCATGAGGATGATATTTTCCTATTACATCTCCTACTATTCTAGCCGATTTTTTATATGGTTTATTAAAGTAATTTTTTAATATATACATAGCATATAGTATACGTCTATGTACAGGTTTTAAACCATCTCTAATTTCTGGAAGTGCTCTTCCTATAATTACTGACATTGCATAATCTAAATAAGATTTTTTTAGTTCTTTTTCTATTTTTATACTATTTTTTTTTTTATTATTTTTAATTATATTTTTCATATAAATTTATTTATAAATATTTTATATAAAAAATAAATATATTTTTAAAATAAAAAATATAATTTATTTATTATAATATTTAATTTTATTTAAATTGAAATTATATTAAAATATTTTTATTATACTTAATATAATAATTGAAATTATTAATTTTAAAAGAATTATTTATTTTATATATACATATAATGTAATTATTAATAATATTATATTAAATAATATATAATTAAGAATTATTTTTAATATATAATTATTTTAATTATGTTATTTATAAAATTATTATTTTTTTAATATTATATAAATAATATCATTATTTTTAATTTTATATTTTTTTCCTTTTATTCTAATTTTACCCTTTTTTTTTAAAAAATTTCATCCTTTATATTTTATAAAATTTTTATAGTTTGTAATTTTTGCTTTTATAAATTTTTTATAAAAATCATTATGTATCTTTTTAGAGGCATTTAAAATATTATTATTTTTTTTTAATAAATATTGTTTTGTTTCCTTTTCATTTGTAGTAAAAAATTTTATTAAATTTAATAATTTGATTATTTTTTTAGTTATTTTATTATATATATTTATATAATATTTTTTATTTTTTTTATATATTTTTTTTATATTTAAAACTAAAATATTTTTATTATTTTTTTTTTTAATTATATATTTTTTAGTTTTTTTTATTAAATTTTTATTACTTTTTTTATTTATATTTAATATATATATATGCTTTTTAGAAGTTAATAAGTTTATTTTTTTTAAAAATTTTTGTTTATATATACATCTTTTTTTTTTTATATTATAAATATAATCGGTAATAATTTTTTTTTTATTAATATCCTTACATTTATTTTTAATTTTTATTAATTGTTTAATATCTGATTTTATTATTTCTCTATTTATAATTTTTATATCTTTAATAGGATTAATATATTTATTTATATTTATTATATTTTTATCTTCAAATATTCTTACTATATGTAATAATATTTTAGTTTTCCTAACATCTTCTAAAAATTTATTTCCTAATCCTAATCCTTTATATGCTCCTTTTATTAATCCTGCTATATCTATATATTCGATTTTAGGGAAAGTAATTTTTTTACTTTTAGTTATTTTTGATATTTTATATAATTTTTTACTATATATTTTTCTGTTTTTATGATTTGATTGAATAGTACAAAATGGAAAATTTTCATTTTTTACATTACTATTTGTTAATATATTAAATAATGTTGATTTTCCTATATTTGGTAAACCAATTATTCCACATTTTATTTTCATGTAAATTTATTATCAATAATAATTAGTATTATAATTTATTTTTTTTTAGTATTGGAAATAAAATAACATCTTTTATTGATTTATTATTAGTTAATAACATTACTAATCTATCTATACCTATTCCAATTCCGCTTGTTGGTGGTAATCCATATTTTAAGGCATTTATGTATTCTTTATTATAAAAAAAATTATTTTTATTTTTTTTATTAATTTGTTTTTTAAATATTTTTTTTTGTTTTTTATAATTATTTAATTCTGTAAATCCATTAGCTATTTCATAACCTCCTATAAATAATTCAAATCTATCTGCTATATTTTTTTTTTTTTTATTTCTTTTTGCTAAAGGTGATATATCTATTGGATATTCTGTAATAAAAGTAGGTTGAATTAATTTTTTTTCTGTAGTAATTTTAAATATTTTATTTATTATTTTTCCTATAGATGTATTTTTATTAAAATTTATTTTTATTTTTTTTGCTATTTTTTTGATTTTTTTATTGTTATTTAAATCTTTTAGTTTTTTAAATAAATTTGAATATTTATATATTGATTTTTTTATAGTAATTATTTTATATGGGATATTAAAATTTATATTTTTATTTTGAAATTTTAAAATATTTTTATTTTTATATATATTATTAATAATATAATAAATTAATTTTTGTACTAAATTCATCATATATTTATAAGATGAATATGATTTATATATTTCTATCATAGTAAATTCTGGATTGTGTTTAAAAGATAATCCTTCATTTCTAAAATTTCTATTTAATTCAAATATTTTTGTAAATCCCCCTATTATTAATTTTTTTAAATATAATTCAGGTGCTATTCTTAAATAAATATTTTTATTTAATTTATTATGATAAGTAATAAAAGGTTTAGCTAATGCCCCTCCAGGTATATTATGTAACATAGGAGTTTCTACTTCTAAAAAGTTTTTTCTATTTAAATATTTTCTTATTATATTTATTATTCTTATTCTTAATAAAAATGTTCTTCTTGTTTTTGAATTTATTATTAAATCTAAATATCTTTGCCTATTTTTTTTTTCTTTATTTTTTAATTTATGAAATTTATCTGGTAATGGTTTTTTATTTTTAATTAATATTTTAAAATAAATAGATTTTATTGTTAATTCATTTGTATTTGTTTTATATAAAAAACCATTAGTTAATATAATATCGCCTATTTTTATTTTTTTTATTTTTTTTACTAATTTTTTTTTTATTATTTTTTTATTAATTAATATTTGTATTTTACCTTGTATATCTTGTATATTAAAAAAATTATTTGTTCCCATTAATCTTTTTGATGTTATTCTTCCGGCTATGTTTAATTTTATTTTTTTTTTTATTATTAATTCTTTTGGTTGTTTTGAATATTTTTTTTTTATTTTGTTTATATTATTTAATTTTTTCATTATTATTAATATTTTATTTATGAATTTATTAAATTTTGTATATATTTAAAATTATTATTTTTTGATAAAAATAATAATTTTATATATTTTATAGATTTATTTATTGATTTATATATAAGTTTTTTTTCTTTTTCTAATGGTTCTTCCAAAACAAAATTTTTTAATTCTTTTTTATTTTTTGGTTTACCTATTCCTATTCTTAATTGATATATTTTTTTTTTATTTATATATTTAATTATATTTTTAATACCATTATGAGTACTATTTTTATTATAAATAAATTTTATTTTAGTTTTACCAGGTTTTATATTTATTTCATCATTAATAATTAATATATTTTTATTTTTTATTTTTAATTTTTTTTTTATATTAAATATATGTATTCCTATATTATTTATGTAAGATTTTGGAACATATATATATATTTTTTTTTTATTTATTTTAATTTTATATATTTTATTAAATTTTATATATTTTAAAAAGTTATTATTTATTATTTTATTAATAAATCATATTCCTACATTATGTCTAGTATTAAGTAATTTTTTATTATAATTTCCAATTCCTATCATTATTTTTATACACATTTTATTATTTAATATATAATTTTATTTATTTATTATATATTATATATTTATAATAAAATTATAAATTTAAATAAATTATTATTTTGGTGATTTATGATTAATAAAATTAATTTTAATATTAAATATATTAATAAGAGAATTAAAAAAATAAGTAAATTATTAAATAATAATAATTTTGATTATAGTAATAAAAATAATTTATATTTAATATATGAATATAAGAAATTATTTAAAATTAAAGACTATTTTAATAATTTTATTAAATATTCTAAAGAATTAAAAGATGTAAAATTATTAATTAATGATAAAGAATTAAGTACTTTAATTAAGGATGAAATATATAGATTAAATAATTTAATTAGTTATTATTTTAATAAATTAAAAAAATATTTTTTTTATTTAAATAAAGATAAAAAAGATACTTTAAATGCTTATTTAGAGATTCATGCTGGTACTGGAGGTAATGAAGCTTCATTATTTGCTTTAGATTTATTTAAAATGTATATAAAATATATAGAATTAATGAAATGAAAAATAAAGTTAATAAATATTCAAGGTAATATTTTAAATGGTTATAAAGAAATATTATTTAAAATTATAGGTAATAATGTTTATGGAAATTTAAAATTTGAGTCTGGAGGGCATAGAGTTCAAAGAATACCTAAAACTGAATCACAAGGACGTATTCATACTTCAACTTGTATAGTAGCTGTTATACCAGATATACCTTTTAAAAATTTACCTATAATTAATAATGAAGATATTAAAATAGATACATTTAGATCTTCTGGAGCTGGTGGTCAACATGTAAATACTACAAATTCTGCTGTTAGAATAACTCATTTAGCTACAGGAATTGTGGTAGAATGTCAACAAGAAAGATCTCAGCATAAAAATAAATCTAGAGCTTTAGAAGTTTTAAAAGCTAGAATTCATAATTTAGAATTAAGTAAAAGACATAAAAAAAAATATAGTAATAAAAAAAAATTATTAGGTAGTGGTTTAAGATGAGATAGAAGTCGTACTTATAATTTTACTCAAAATAGAGTAACTGATCATCGTATAAATTTAACTTTATATTGTTTAAATGATATATTAAATGGTAATTTAAATCTATTAATAGAACCTTTAATTAAAAATTATTATAAAAAATAAATATGTATATTTATAAATGATTTAAAAAAATAAAATTATTTTATACTTATTATAATAAAAATATATTTAATGAATGTTTAATATTATTAGAATATGTATTAAAAAAAAATATTTTATGAATAATTATTAATAGTAAAATTTATAAAATAAATTATTTAAAATTAATGTTTTTAAATTCTTTATTATATAGAAGATTAAAAGGTGAACCTATAAATTATATAATAAATAAATGTTATTTTTTATCTTTTAAATATAAAATATATTTTGATGTTTTTATACCTAGACAAGATACTGAAATTATGGTTGAATTAGTTATTTATTTAATTAAAATTAATAATTTTAAAAAAGTACTTGATTTAGGTACTGGATCGGGTATTATTGCGATTTCTATTTCTAAATATTTTCCTAAAATTTATATTTTAGGAATAGATATAAATAAATTATGTATTAAACTAGCTAAATATAATTCTTTAAAATTAAATATAAATAATATTTATTTTAAACAAAGTAATTGATTTTCTTTTTTTAAAAAAAAAATAGTTTTATTTGATATTATTATTAGTAATCCTCCTTATATAAGTAATTTTTTTGATAAATATAATAATGATATAAAATATGAATCATATATAGGCTTATTTTCAAATAATAATGGAATGAAAGATATTATATTAATAATATTAAATTCTTATAAATATTTATATAATTATGGATGATTAGTTATTGAACATTGTTTTAGTCAAGTAGACATAGTAAATTTTTTTTTTAATTTTAAAGGATATTATAATGTTTTTTCTTATAAAGATTATAATAATAAGTATCGTTTTACTATAGGACAAAAAATAATTAATTAATTACATTATTTTTAATATAGGTATACCTAATATATTTAAACTTATTCTTATTATTTTTCCTATTATTGATATTAATTTTAATTTACTTTTTTTATATTTTATATTTTTTATATTAATTATATTTTCTAATTCATACATTTTTGAAAAATCTATACTTAAATTGTATAAATATTTACATATTTCATGTGTTGTTCCATTTTTATATGATTTTTTTATAATTTCTTCAAAATTTAATATTTTTTTTGATATTTTAAATTCTAAATTATTATATATATAAAATTTATTATTTTTTATACATTTAGTTATATTTGTATTATTTTTTTTTAATAATGATATTATTCTAATATAAGAATATTGTATATATGGACCAGTATTATTTTTAAGTGATAATATTTTTTTTATATTAAATATATAATTTTTTGTTCTTTTCTTTGATAAATCCATATATTTTATAGCACCTATAGAAACTTTTTTTGATATTCTATATATTTTCTGTTTGTTATATTTATTTTTATATTTTTTATTTATTATTGTTTTTACATATTTAATAGTTTTTTTAATTATTTTTTTTAATTTTATATTATTACCTTTTTTAGTTTTAAATGGTTTTTTATCTTTATTTAATATATTTCCAAAATAGTAATGTATTAATTTTATTTTTTTTGGTATATATTTTGCTTTTTTTGCTATATTAAATATATTTTTCATATATTCTTTTTGTCTTATATCTGTTAAATAAATAATTTTATTTACTTTATATTTTTCATATCTATATTTTATACATGCTAAATCAATAGTACTATATAAAAATGCTCCATCTTTTTTTTTAATTATTAAATTAAAGTTATTTTTTTTATTTTTTATAATTATTGTTTTATTATCATTCAATGCTATTTTTTTTTTAATTAAATCTTTAACTATATATTTTAATTTTTTTTTATAAAAACTTTCTCCAAAAATATTTTTTTTATTTAATTTTATATTTAATTTTTTATATATTTTTTGATTTTCTTTTATAGTTATATTAGTTATTTTTTTTCATATATTAATATTATATTTATTATTATTTTGTAATTTTAATGTATTTAATCTACATTTTTTAGCAAATTTTTTTTTTTTTGAAAACATATATTGAGATTTTTTATATATTTTTTCTAATTTTTTAATATTACATTTATTTATATTAATTTTTTTTTCTTTAATTAAAGTTATTATCATTCCAAAATTAGTTCCTCAATCTCCTATATGATTCATTTTTATAACTTTATCTCCTAATAAATTTGATATTTCGCATATACAATCTCCTAATATTGTGGATCTTAGATGACCTATATGCATTTCTTTTGATATATTTGGTGATGAATAATCTATAATTATTTTATTTTTTTTTTTATTTTTTATTCCTAGATTTTTAATTTTTGATTTTATATTAATTATTTTTTCTATTTCTTTTTTTTTTATATAAATATTTATTATTCCTGGTTTAATAATATTTATTTTTTTAAATATTTTATATTTTTTAATTTTTTTTATGAAAATTTTAATTATTTTGTATATATTTATATTTTCTTTTTTTGATATATTTATAAAACTATAAATTTGATAATCGCTATATTTATTATTATTTTTAATATTATGATTATATTTTTTATATATATTTTTTTTTTTTAAACTGTTATTTATTTCTTTTATTATTATTTTTTTAATATTCATATTTTATATTATATTATTTAATTTATTTATTATTTTTATAATATTTATTATAATATTAATAAATATATTATAATTAAAAATAAATTGAGTAATTTATTATGCGTGATTATTGTAATTCTTTAACAATCAAAGATATTAATAAAGAAGTAAATTTATTTGGTTGAGTAAATAATATAAGAATATTAAAAGATATAATTTTTATAAAATTTAGAGATATTAGTGGTTTTATACAAATTTTATGTAAAAAAGATATTACTCATTTATGAAGTGATATTTTATTATTAAATAATGAATCTTGTATTGAAGTATTTGGTATTTTAAAAAATAAAAAAAATAATTCTAATATGTTAGAAATATTAGTTTATTATATTAATATATTAAATTATTCTGTTTCTTTACCTTTAGATATAAATAATATTAATAATAGTGAAAGTATTAGATTAAAATATCGTTATTTAGATTTAAGAAGAAGTAGTATGTTAAATATAATTAAATTAAAATCTAATATTAAATTTTTTATTAATAATTATTTTATTAAAAATAATTTTATTGAAATTGAAACTCCTTTTTTATCAAAATCTTTTTCTGAAGGAGCAAATAGTTATAAAGTAATTAGTAGAATTTATAAAAATAAATTTTATTCTTTACCTCAATCTCCTCAAATATTTAAACAATTATTAATGATTTCTGGTATAGATAAATATTATCAAATTGTTAAATGTTTTAGAGATGAAGATTTACGTTCTAATAGACAACCAGAATTTACACAAATAGATGTAGAAATGTCTTTTGTTAATTTTGATGTATTATATAATTTAATAAATAAATTAATATATAATATATGATTAAATTTTAAAGATTATAAATTAAATAAATCTTTTAATAAAATTAGTTATTTAGATTCTATTAATATTTATGGTACTGAAAAACCTGATTTACGTAATCCTATAAAATATAATTTTAATTTCTCTTTATTTTTATTTAAAAATTTATTTAAAGATTTTAATATAAAAAATATAAAAACTATTATAGTTAAAAATATTTTAGATATATTAAATATAAATTTGATATTTAATTTTTTAAATAATAAAAATATATATAGTTATTTTTGTATTTATATTTATAATAAAAAAAATAATATTTATAAATATAAGGTTTTTGGTAAACTTAATATAAATGATGATTTTATTAAAAAAATTATTTGTTATTTAAATATATCAATAAATACATTTGTTTCTATAATTTTATTAAATAAAAATTTTAATTTTAACTTTTTATTAGATTTAAGAAATTATTATTGTAATTTTTTTAATTTATTTAAAAAAGATAATTTTTATCCTATATGAATAATTGATTTTCCTATGTTTTCATATGATGTTATGAATAATATTAGTGCTTATCATCATCCATTTACTATGCCTTTAAATATAACTTTATCTAATTTAAAATCTATGAATAGTTATAATTTATTATTTGCTAATTCATATGATTTAATAATTAATGGTTATGAATTAGGAAGTGGTTCAAAAAGGATACATAATTATGAATTTCAAAAAGAAATATTTAATATATTAGGTATTAAAAAAAAATATGATTTTTTCTTAGATTCATTAAAATATGGTGCCCCTCCTCATTTAGGTATAGCTTTAGGATTAGATAGAATTATTATGTTATTAACTAATATAAAAAACATAAAAGATACAATTGCTTTTCCTAAAACTAATTCTGGTTTATGTTTATTAACTGGTTCTCCTGATTAATATTTAGGTTTGATTTGTGAAAAGAATTATTGGTATTGATTTAGGTACATATTGTACTGGATATGGTATTTTAGATGTTTTAAATAATAAAATAAAATATTTTAAAAGTGGTTGTATAAATAGTAATTTTATTAATTTAAATGATAGATTACATGATATGCATGTAAATATATTTAAAATTTGTATAAATTATAAACCTAATTTTTTAATTATAGAAAAATTTTTTTATTTTAGAAGTTATGATGTTTTAATTAAACTTAGTAAATTATCTGGAATAGTTATATCTATTGCTTTATTAAATAATATAAATTTTTTTGAATATAATATTAAAAAAGTTAGAAAAAATATAATATTAAATGGAAATGTTAATAAAAAAAGTATAAGTAAATTTATATGTAAAAAATTTAATATAAAAAAAATATATAATTTTAATATTACTGATGCTTTAGCTTTGGCATTTGCTCATTATAATTATTTATATAAAATTTAATTTTTTTTTTATATTATATATTTTAGTTAAAATTTTATTTAAAATATTTTTTATTTGTGTTAATATTTATTAGATTATATTTTATTTAAAAAGGTAATATTAATGTCAAAAAGAGTAAAAGGTAATGTAAAATGGTTTAATGAATCTAAAGGTTTTGGATTTATTACTCCTGAAAATAGCGATAAAGATGTTTTTGTACATTTTTCCGCTATTCAAAGCAGTGGTTTTAAAACTTTAACAGAAGGTCAATCTGTTGAATTTGAAATAACTGATGGAGCTAAAGGTCCATCAGCTACTAATGTAGTTCCTTTATAAGGAATTATTTATAATTAATTTTTAAATTTTTGTTTTTTTTTAATTTTTTAAAAAAAAAGTACTAATATTGAATTATTTATATATAAATTATTTTATATAAATAATTCATTTTAGTACTTCTAAAATTTATTTTATTGTTTTTTTTTTTATTATTTTATATTTATTTTTTTTTATTTGTCTTTTTTATTATTTTTTAAATATTTTATTATTTATTATTTTTTAATAAAATAATTTTTAAATTATAATAAATATATATTTATTTTTTTATTTAAATTTTATTTTATTTTTTATTTTTTTTTAAAATTTTCCAGTTTTAATTATTTCTATTATTCTTCTATCGATACTGTTAATAAAGAAAATACTAAAGTAGATATTTTTTTATATTATCTATTTTTGAATTATTATTTAATATATTATATATTTCTTGTATATAAGTTTTATAATTTATTGTTATAATATTACTTTTCTTTTTTCTTAATTTTTCATATGATTTTTTTTTTAGATATTAAAAATTTTCTTTTTTCTACTTTTAGATGAAATAATATTTCATGATTAATTTTTATATTTTTTATTTTTTTTTTATTTTTTTACCTTGTTAAATTATATTTATTATATATTTATTTGAACTATATCATTTTTGGTTTATTAAATTTTTTAATTCTTTTTTTCATTCTGGAAATATTTTTATTGAATTTTTTATTATTTTTATATTTTTCTTTGTTGAATAAATTTTTATTTTATTTATTTTTTTTATTAAATTATTAATTAGTTCTAATTTAGAATTTAATTTTTTAAATTCTATATTTATAATTTTTGTATCATTTATATGATCTATAAAATTTATTTCTTTTTTATAATATGGAAAATTTTTTTTAATATAATTTATTTTTTTTTTAAGACTATAATGTTTAATATTAATAAATTGTTTTCTTGCTCTTGATATATATGTTATATAAGTATTTAAAGATAATTTTTTTTCTTTTATTTTTTTTTTAAATTTTAATGCCTCTTTTTTATATAATTTATTTTTTT